>JAKFXK010000067.1 GCA_021731445.1 Nevskiaceae bacterium
ACGCTTGGATTGGGATTCGGCGGCGTTGAAATTGATCGCATCCGCACTGCTGTTCTCGGCCTTGTGGCTGTCGGCACTTATCTGTTGAGCCGGGACATTTTTTTTGATCTGTCCAGAAAAATGGGATTTTCAAAGCAGTGAACAGCATCATTTTCAAGGTTTCCAGGCTCGCCTCGCGTTTGTCGAGAAAGGCGCTTGCCTGCATTCCGAATCCTGTTCGGGATGAGCGGGAAGCGCTTTTGGAAACCATTGTTTCGCGTGGCATCCCTGCCGTGATCGGCTTCGATCAGGAACGCTTCAAGTCCAAGGTGCTGTCATTTGTCGAATCGATGAAGTGCGGCGCCTTTGAATACAGGTACTCGCCGTCGGCACCGCACCCGACCCTGTATTCCTCGGTGTATGCCTGTCTTCTGTATTCCCTGTTCGGCGAGATGAACAATGTTTCTCTGGAACAACGGCGGCAATGGGCCGGCTATTTCGACAGCTTTCAGTCTTCCACAGACGGACTTTTTCGGGATCCCGCCGTTCAGAACGAAATTTATGAAGACTCCGATTGGTGGGGCGCTAGGCACTTGGTGCTCCATCTCATCACTGCATATGCGGCGCTCGATCAGCTGCCGCAGCATCGTTTCGCATTCCTCGATGCGTTCAAGTCCCCTGGCAGGATCGATGAATGGCTCGATTCCGTGGATTGGTCGTCTCCATCACTTATGCGCAGCGACATCGACAACAAGGTAATGAATGTGGCCTGCGCCCTGCAATTCGAGCGCGATTATCACAACGATATTGCGGCGCGATGCGCGGTGGAGCATTTGCACAACAGGCTTGAAACGTTCGCCGACGCACGCACCGGCCTGTGGGGATCGGTCGACTTCGCCGACGCGAATTCACTCTCGCGCGCTGTCCAATTCGCTTACCACCTGCGCGTTCCCATGCTGTACGACGGGCGCAAGGGGCCGGGTGTTACAGGTCTGTTGGAAGCTATCTTGTGCACACAGAACGCCGTCGGCGGCTACGGCACGCAATTGAACTCCAGTGCCTGCGAAGACATCGACTCGGTCGACCTGTTGTGTAAGTTGTCCGAACAGATCGATGCCCGCGACGAGCGCGTTGCACTCTCTTTGGAACGCTCGCTGCCGTGGCAGCTGGCGAACCAGAACGATGATGGCGGGTTCGTGTTCCGCCGCAACGAGGCGCTCACCTACGGTCATCGCCTGATGTCCAGCGGCAGGAACGAAAGTGCGCTCTTTCCGACTTGGTTCCGCAGCCTGTCGGTGTGTTACACGGCCAACAAGCTCGGCAAGGCCAGTTTCGTCATTGGCAGGCAACCCGGTCTGCAGTTCTGGGGTACGCCCGCCGGAGGGCGATTGCATGAGACTTGACACACCGCCCCCTAGGGCTTCCGGCAGCACTCGTCCCCGATCCGGGGGCGAGTGCATGGAATTTGAACATGTCCCCTGCGACCTTTGCGGGAGCGCGGACTACCGTGTCAGATACCGCAAGCCTGACAACTGGCTGCAGATGAACTTGTTCCAATTCCCAGTTGTGGAATGCAGCGGTTGCGGGCTGGTGTACGTCAACCCGCGACCGACGATGGCGGCGATGACAGCGTTCTACCCCGAGGGCTACCACGATGGACGCGATGCCGAAGCGTTCGTCGCGCGCTACCGCTCGCAACGGGCCCTGTTGCCCCCGCTCGCGGGTAAGCGCGTGCTGGACGTAGGCTGCGCGCGTGCCGACTTCCTGAGTTTCCTGTTGGACAGTGAGGATTTCGAGGCGTACGGCGTAGATGCGTTTTCACCGGGGGTCACCGACGCGCGCATCCGATTCACGCGTGGCGCATTCGACGCCGCCGCGTACCAGCCCGATACCTTCGACTTGGTGATGTCGTGGGCGGTGTTCGAGCATCTGCACCACCCTAGTACCTATTTCGCCGAAGCCACCCGCGTGCTGAAGCCGGGCGGGCGGCTGATCATTCTGATGACCAACGCCAACAGCCTGTACGGGCGCGCCGCGTATATCGAGGACGTGCCACGCCACACATACCACTATACGGAACGCACCCTTGCCGCTTACGCGCTCAAGTGCGGTCTACACTTGTCCGACATTCGCTTCGACGACAGCATCTTCGACGGTCGCGGTCGCGGCACCCTGCGCATGCTGGCCGGTCGCCTGTGCGGCTTCACTTGGGAAAAGGCGATGCGTGGCAAGTTGCCTTGGCCCACCCGCGCAGCAATGAAGCTGGGCGGCGCGCTGGACGCGATCTGTTTCGCCACCCACTGGGAAGCCCGGCTGCGACGCAGCGGTATCATGATCGCTACCTATGAAAAGCCTTAGCGTTCAGCCCCTGCTGACCTGCCTGCGCCATCCGCAACTTTACCCGCTCTTCGCCATCCCGACCCATCTCACCGGCCGCGAACGCACCGTGCTGTTTTGGCTTGCGCGCGAGTGTTCGCGGGTCTCACCGCAGGGCGCCGCCGTAGTTGAGATCGGCTCCTACCTCGGTGCATCAGCTTCCTTCCTTGCCGCAGGGCTGCGCGACGGGGATCGGATTTTCTGCATAGACACTTGGACTAACGACACGATGAGCGAAGGTCAGCGCGACACGCAAGCCGCGTTTTTGGCCAACACCGCACGATACCAACAGCTGATTGTGCCGGTTCGCGGCTGGAGCCATGATGCGCCCGTCCTCGATCAGGTGCGCGCGCAGGCGCCACGGGTGAACCTGCTGTTCATTGACGGTGACCATTCCTACCAAGGCGCGCTGGCCGACTGGCAGCTCTACGCGCCGCTGCTGGCGCCGGGCGCCTTCATCGTGATGCACGACATCGGCTGGGCCGAAGGTGTGCAGCGGGTGGTCGCGGAGGAAATCCGTCCACGCGTCAGCTACGAACGCAGGCTGCCCAACCTGTGGTGGGGCCAGTTTGAAAAATGAAGGCGTCCGTCGTCATCCCCACCCTGAACCGCGCCGATACGCTCGACCTGTGCCTACGCGCACTCTGCGGACAGACTCTGGAGAAAAGCGATTTCGAGGTCATCGTCGTGGACAACGGCTCCACCGATCACACCGAGGCAGTCGTCCGAGCATACGAAGGCTTGTTGTCCATCGGTTATCTCAGCGCGCCCGAACCCGGCCTGCATGTCGGACGGCATGCGGGCATAAAAGCGGCACGCTCGGAAATCCTAATGTTTGTCGACGACGACATTCAGGCCGACGCGAGTTGGATCGAGGCTGTGGTTGCCGCTTTCCGCGCGCCGGACGTGGGTCTGGTTGGTGGCAACAATCATCCGAACTTCGAAATCCCGCCGCCCCCTTGGCTGGTGCGCTGGTGGGAGCAGCCCGTCTATAAAGGGCGCGCGCTGGGCTACTTGAGCATTCTCGATTTCGGATCAGGCACTTTCGACATCGACCCAAGGTATGTCTGGGGTTGCAATTTCTCGATCCGGCGCGGCGTGCTGCTCGACAGTGGCGGGTTTCATCCGGATGCGGTTCCCAAAAATCATCTGCGCTATCGCGGCGATGGCGAAACGCATGTGTCTAATGTGATCCGCCACACCGGACAGCGCGCCGTGTTCGATTCGAGAGCCAGTGTGCGGCACTTCGTTCCGAAAGAGCGGATGACGAGGAGCTATTTTGAGCATCGTGCTTACATGCAAGGGATCTCTGATTCGTTCACGGACATCCGGCGCGCATGCAAGCCAGGCATGCCCATGAGGAAATGGATCCGCCGACACCTTTCAGCGGTTCGCTGGACACTCAGGCAGCATTTGGGAAATGCTCTGACTCTCGGGCCTTCCAGCGAAGAAGTATCGCGCGAGTTGCTGGGAATCCAGCAAGCTTGCTTTGCCGCCCATCACGCGGGCTACAAATTTCATCAGAAAGAAGTTCGTCGCGACGCATCCTTGCTGGAATGGGTGCTTCGAAACGATTACCTTGACGCACGCTGATCGATGGAAATTATTCCGCTCGCCATGTCACCTGTTACTTCCCTTGTTAGGGCGGGGGGGAAACTCAGCTTTTCGGGCCGCCTGCTTCGCTATACGCGCCGCAAGTTCGCACTGCTAAGCAGTGTGGCCGCGCCGAGCTACTGTGCCCCCACAATCGAGGAAAATCACGATATCGAGCGCGCCTTGCGCGCCCTGGCAATCGAGCCGGTCGATTACCGCCCTGAGCAAAAGGCATTTGCGGATTTCTGCGCCCGCTTTCCGTTCCCGGAGAGCTATCTCGCCGCATTTCCAGCGGCCATCCGACTGGAAAAGCAGTTCGAACACTTCGTCGCCCACGACTTGCTGGGGCTCGATGGCTACACGCAGGCGGATACCTATGTCGACATCGCCGCCTGTGCCTCGCCCTGGGTTGAAATGCTGCGTCAGGGTTCGGGGCTGCCTGCGATTGCCATCGATCTCGCTGTCGCCCACAGCTACAGCCAGCTGCCGTACTACCAGCAGCAGAATGCCACCGCGACCCGCTTCGGCGATGCCAGCGTCAGCGGAGCCTCCCTGCAATGCGCCTATGAAATGTTCCAGGGCAACGATGACATTGCGCTGCTGGCCGAGCTGGCACGCGTGCTCAGGCCCGGTGGGCGCTGCGTGATCGCGCCGCTGTACCTGCACACCCACCATTGCGGCTATTCGACCCCGGAGTACTACGGGCGGGGTTACGCCGACAGCGGCGCCCGGGAGTACCTGCGCCGTGACTGCTGGGGGGTGCCGTTTTCACGGAAGTACGATGCCGATACGCTGCTGCGCCGGGTGCTGCTGCCCATCGAGCAGCATGGCATGCGCTACCGTCTGCACATGCTGCGCAATGCGCAGGACATTGCCCCGGGACTGTACTGCCACTGCATTCTCGAAATCATTCGCTGACGCTGGCATTACCGAGCCACCATGACCCAAGCACCGTGCCCCAGCCACTTCGAGACCATCTGCCATGAAGGCGAAACGCTGGCGCTGCTGCTGCGTGCAGGCTTCAACCAGCCCGGAATCCATTTCTTCACACCCGGCAACTTCTCGCAGCAGCTGGCTTACATGCAGCATCCCAACGGCAAGGTCATCGCCCCGCACTACCACAACCCCATTCCGCGTGAAGTGACCTACACCCAGGAGGTTCTGGTGATACGGCGCGGGCGGCTGCGGGTGGATTTCTACACCCGGGAGCCACGCTATCTCGAAAGCCGCGTGCTCGAAGCGGGCGACGTCATCCTGCTTGCCGGTGGCGGACATGGTTTCGAGGTGCTCGAAGAAATCGAAATGGTCGAGATCAAGCAGGGCCCGTATTTCGGCGACGAGGACAAGACGCGCTTCGAGCCGGTGGCGACACCGACATTGAAACTGCCATGAGCGCTGCCGACTTCATTCAGGTCAATACGCCGCGACTTGGCGCCCGTGAAAAAGAGCTGGTCAACGAGTGCCTGGACAGCGGCTGGATTTCATCCGAAGGCCCGTACATCGCCCGCTTCGAACAGGCCGTGGCAGAAAAACTTGGCCGCCGTCACGCCATCGCCGTCTGCAATGGCACTGCGGCACTGCAGGTGGCAGTGGATGCGCTGGGTCTGGGGCCGGGCGATGAAGTGATCCTGCCCAGCCTCACCATCATCTCCTGCGTTGCCGCCATCGTGCGCGCCGGCGCCACGCCGGTTCTGGTCGATAGCGACCCGCACACCTGGAACATGGATGTGGATGCGGTTGCTGCCTGCATTACCCCGCGCACCCGGGCGATCATGCCGGTGCATCTGTACGGGCTGCCAGTTGATCTCGACCCCTTGCTGGCGCTGGCCCAGCGGCACGGGCTGGCCATCATCGAGGATGCCGCCGAAGGTCTGGGCGGCAGCTACCGGGGTCGCCCCTGCGGATCCTTTGGCACGCTGTCCACCCTGAGCTTTTACCCGAACAAGCTGGTGACCACCGGCGAGGGCGGCATGGTGCTGACGGACGATGACCAGCTGGCCTTGCGATGCCGCCGCCAGCGCAATCTCTGTTTCATCGAGCAGCGCCGCTTTCTGCATGAGGAGCTGGGCTGGAACTACCGGATGACCAGCTTGCAGGCCGCCCTGGGGCTGGCCCAGGTCGAGGCCTGGGATCAGCATCTCGCGCTCAAGCTGGCACTGGGTGCGCGTTACCAACAGGGGTTTGCGGATTTGCCGGGCATCCAGAAACCTGCGGTTGCGGGCATCCACGGCGACGCCAATATCTACTGGGTCTATGGCCTGGTACTCGACGATGGGCATCCGCTGGATGCCGAAGCGGCGATGCGGGTTTTAGCGCAGCGCGGCATCGGCACCCGCCCGTTCTTCTGGCCTCTGCATGAGCAGCCCGTGCTGCATGCGCGCGGTCTGTGCCAGGGGCTGCGGCTGCCCGTCGCGGAGCGGCTCGCCCGGCGGGGTTTCTACCTGCCCAGTGGCCTTGCACTCTCCGTGGCCGACCAGCAACGCGTCATCACGACCGTGCGCGAGTGCCTGCAATGAGCGAACTGGCATTCGCGGGTATCGCCGATTTCTATGACCTGGTCTATGCCGGCAAGGACACGGCGGCAGAAGCACGCTATGTGGCCAAGCTGCTGAGCCAGCATGGGGTGGCACCACCCTCCCGATTGCTGGAGTGGGGCTCAGGCACGGGCCGCCATGCCCGCGCGCTGGCTGATCTGGGCTATCGGCTGACCGGCCTGGAGCGCTCGCCGGAAATGCTGCGCCAAGCTCAAGCAGCAACCAGCGCAGATGCAGCTGTGCAGTTCCTGCAGGGCGACCTGCTGGCCCCGAGCCCGGGCAGTGGCTACGACGCGGTGATCGCCTGCTTTCACGTCATCAGCTATCTGGCGGACGAAGAGGCACTGGCACGCGCCTTTGCCAATGCACGCCAGGCACTCAGGCCCGGCGGAGTGTTCCTGTTCGATGTCTGGCATGGCCCGGCCGTGCTGGCGCAGGGGCCGCAAACCCGCAGCGTCCGCTTTGCCGACGAGCAGCGGGAGCTGGTGCGCATTGCCACGCCAGTGCACGACCCCGAACAACAGCGCGTGGATGTGCAGTACCGCTATTTTCACCGTGTGCCTGGCGACGCGCGCTGGTCGCTGTCGGAAGAAACCCATCGCATGCGCTACTGGTTCAGCAGCGAAATCCGCCGCCATGCCCAGCAGGCAGGGCTGCATTGGCTGGCGACTGAGGAGTGGTTGAGTGGACGTCCACCGGGGTGCGATACCTGGGGCGTGTGCCATTTGCTGGCAGTCCCTTGAGCCAACTTCTGCCCACTCATCGCATGGATTGCACAGCCAGTGACTGGCAACGGCGGGTACTCATCATCCACCCTGAAGGCAATTTCTCGAACAACCCCTCACTGCTCGGATTGATCGACCTGCTGCTGGAGCACGAGGTCGCGGTTGACTTGCGTTATCGACAAAGCAAGGCGTCGCCGATCGCCAAAGCACAGGTGCGAAACATCCCTTCCGGCTTTTTCTGGGCGGAGTTGCGCAAATTCCTGATTGATCGACTGCAACTGCCCGCCCTCTCTCGAATCCTGGCGTGGCTTGAGCGACGGTTTTGCCTGCGCACATACGATGCAGTCATCGGTGTAGACCGTCAGGGACTCATCGAAGCCTGCGAGCTGAGCCGCGCCACCCGGATCCCATTGATTTTCTTCTCCTTCGAGATTTTGTTTTCCGAAGAAACATCCACCCACTTCAAATCCATCGAAAAAAAAGCGGCGGCGTCCGTCGCACTGTGGATTGCTCAAGATCCTTTGCGGGCATCGCATCTGCGGCAGCAGAACAGTCTCCCGGAGAGCACGCAGTTTCTTCTGCCGCTGGCATCGGCCGGCCAGGGGCAGCAGGGGGTAGTGCGCATGAGAGATGATCTGGGCATTCCTGCCCAAGCGCGCGTTGCGATCGCCATTGGTTCAATCGCCGGGTGGAGCATGACCAGCGAGATATTGGCGAGTGTTCCGCAATGGCCTCAGGACTGGGTTCTGGTGGTCCACGAAAGATATGGCCGCACCGCAGAGCAGCTTCGGTCGCTGGATCGCCAGCTTCAACCCTTGATCGGCAAGCGGATTTTTTTTAGCACCGCCGCCAGCTCCAGCGTTGACGACATGTCCTACGTATTTTCCGGCGTGGATCTTGGGCTGGCGTTCTATCGGCCGGATTACGCAAACCCGTTTACAGGCAAGAACCTGCTCTATCTGGGCCTCGCTTCAGGAAAGATCAGCACCTATCTGAGATACGGCCTGCCGATATTGATCAATGAAATCGGATTTCTGTCACGTGAAGCAGTGCGTGCAGGCTTTGGATATGTGGTGACCAGTCCAGCTGATCTAGCAAGCCTGCTGCCGCGCATGGATACAGAAAAAACTGCGGCTTGTGCGCGCAGCTATTTCTCAGAGCAGCTCGACTTCATGAACTTCAAAAACGGATTGTGGCAGCGGCTTGAGCCATTGATTGGCCCAAGCGCCAGATCAACACCGTAGTTAAAAATAGACTCCTGACAAAAAACCACGGCATTCAATGGACGTTTCCATCATCACCGCTGTATTCAACCGGGCAGCACAGCTCCGCGAGTGTCTGCAAAGTGTCCAGGCACAGGTCAATGTCACCGCAGAGCATCTGGTTGTGGACGGTGGTTCGACTGACGGCAGTAAAGACCTCCTCCAACAGCACGCAGGACAGTTGGCGTACTGGGTATCCGAACCCGACAAAGGCATTGCTGATGCGATGAACAAGGGGATTCCCCACGCACAGGGCGAGTGGCTTTTGTTCTTGCACTCGGACGACCAGTTTCTGTGTCCAGACTCTCTGCACGACTGCATGCGCGTTCTCCGCCATTCCCGCGCCGATATCGTCGGCTTTCCGATCCGGTATGGAACCCCGCCCCGGACGAGAATCCTGTCTCCGCGGGGTGGTGGGCCATGGCTCCACTTCAAGACTGGCTTGCTGCATCAGGGGACATTCATACGTCGACGATTATTCGAACAAGTCGGGCTGTATGACTGCCGCTTCCAGATCGCCATGGACTACGAGTTTTTTCTACGCGCCAAGCGCAGAGGTGCCAGCATCATTACCGATACATCCTGTGTCCCAACACTGATGAGCGATGCGGGAGTCGGCAGCCGCGCCGATTGGCCATCATTGCTGAAACGTTTTGCCGAAGAGCGGGCTATCCACGCGCTGCATGCCAGCTCGCCGTCGATGCGAGCAGCGTATGCGGTCTACTGGCGGCTGTACCTGCCGTATCGGCGTCTGCAAGCGGCGGTCAGGGCTGACTGATGCCAGCCGCCATCTCGGTTGTCATCCCTGCCTACAACGCCGCCGACCTCATTGAAGCAACCTTGCTGGCCTTGCAGGCACAGCATCTGGCGGCAGAAGTCATTGTGGTCGACGATGCCTCCACCGACGCAACGGCAGCCTGTGTGGGCCGACTCCGTGATGTGCGTTTGCTGCGTCTTGACCGCAATCTCGGACGCGCAGCCGCGCGCAATGCCGGGGCCGCAGTCGCCAGTGCCGGGCATCTGATGTTTCTCGACTGCGACTGCGTCCCGGTAGGGCCTGATTTCCTTTCTTCCCACCTGCTGGCGGTTGGGTCGGAGGCAGACGGCAGCTGCGGCCCGATCGAAACTCTGGGTGAGGGCTTTTGGCCTCGCTATCAAAAACGTCCCGCGCAGACTGCGGGTGCCCAGCTCGCCCTGCATACTTTTACTGCTGCCAACTTCTCGATCCGGCGAGACCGATTTGAAAGCATCGGGGGCTTCAATGTCGCCTACCGCCGCTACGGTTTCGAGGATCGTGATCTGTATGCACGCCTGGTCGCCGCAGGCGGCCATCTGGTCTCGGCCCCACTGGCACGTGTGCAGCATGTGGACGGACTGAACCTGCAGAAAGTCTGGGGGAAAATGCAGGAGTGCGGCGAAGACAGCGCCGCACGATTTCGCGCCGATCACCCTGAGCAATACCGCCGCATGGACTACTGGCATCTCGATGCCAGCCAGCACTCGCTCCTGCGGTGGCCAGGCCGAGGCCTTGCGCATCTGCTGCGGCCCACTTTGAAACACACCGAACAGCTGCTGCAAGTCGAACGAATTCCATTTTTCCTGCGACGTGGTGTCGCCAAAATCTATGCTGCCAGCGCCTATCTGTATGGCACCACTCGGCAGTCCAGGAGTTAGCTGCCCGTCAGGCCGCCGCTAATTGGGTGATCGCGCCCATCGTTAGATCCTTGCCGCCACTGCACGAAGCAGTTCCAGGTGCGCATCCGCGACCCTCTCCCAGTCATATTCTTCCAGCAGCGGCTGACGCGTGGCCCGCAGATGGGCGCGGGAGGTATCCATGTCCAGCGCCGTGCCCAGACAGCTGCCAAATTCGGCCGCATCGGCAGGATTGCAGCGCCAAAGCCCCTCGCAGGATTGCGTGATTTCATCTTGTGCGGACACCCTGCCGACCACCACAGGGCAGCCACAGGCCAGCGCCTCTATCAGGGTCAGGCCCAGCCCTTCTTCATCGCCGTCGGCGGCAATGCGAAATGGCAATGCCACGACAGCCGCAGCTTGGTAGTAGCGGGGTAGATCGCGATTGGTCACGGCCCCGACAAACTCCACTGACCTGGTCAGGCCCAGCACATCGGCATGGGCGCACAAACCAGCCCGCTCTGGCCCTTCGCCGATGATTTGCAGGCTAAGTCCTGGCCTCTTGGAGATCAACCATTTCATCGCCTGCAAAAGCAGATCGACACCCTTTTTGGGTACCAGCCGCCCGACATACAGAATGCGTCCCGAAGCCGGAGATACGGACTCATCAGGCGTGAACCGCGCCCGGATATCGACACCCATTGGCAGGCGATGCACCGGCGTTCCACTGGCAAGTCGCCGCAGACTCGACTCGATGGGCGCTCCAACGGCGGTCAGGGCAGCCGCACGTTTCACCACGAAACCACGCAGGCCATCCCAGAGCCTGCCGCGCAGGGCGAAAATATCCGCCCCATGGCTGGTGCTCAGCACAGGCTGCCCTGCGCCGAAACAAATCCCGATCAAACCCTGCGGGATGATCCAGTGCGCATGAATCACGTCGTACTGTCGGCGACGGGACCACAGTGCAAAAGCCTGTCCCAGCAGCAGGCCCGGCAGCCAGACCAGCATCCAAGGCGATCGGCGCAGGTTGGGCAATATGCCGCCGCCCGCAGCCAATGTCTGCCAGCGCCGGGGGGCATACCGGTAACGCACCACGGTGACGCCTTCCCACAAACCTTCACGCGCACCTTCGCAGGCCGGGGCCAGCACCGTCACATCGAGCTGCACGGCGAGGCGCCGGCAAAGCTCGAAAACGAACGGTGGGCAGGGGTCAGCCTCGTCACGCGGATAGGTGGTCGTCAGCACCGCGACCCGCAGGCGGGATGTAGGCCCTTTGCAGTGAGTCATTTTCGGTTCCATAGTAGCCCTGCTTTTAACACGCACCGAGTCTCCAAATGGCCACCCCCAACCCGCTCACGCCCCCGACCTCCGCCGTCTACCTCGGCGGCCTCGCCCGTCGTCTGGTCGCCGAAAAAATCGTTGCGGACGAGATCATCCGGGACCTGCAAACCAAGTCCAACAAGCAGGGCAAGTCGCTGGTCGACTTGCTGGTCGAGGGCAATCACATACCCGCCGTGCGCCTGGCCGAGGCGGCAAGCCTGGAGTTCGGCTCGCCGATGCTGGATCTCTCGGTGATGGATATCGACGCGCAGCTGTTCCGCGATGTCGGCGACAAGCTGATGCGCAAGCACGCCGCCGTGCCCTTGTTCAAGCGCGGCAAGAAGCTCTATGTCGGCATTGCCGACCCCGCAAACGTCGCCGCGCTCGATGAGTTCAAGTTTGCCACCGGCATGGCCACCGAGGCCATCGTGGTGGAGCAGGACAAACTCGCCAAGCTGGTGGAAACCGCTGCCAGTGCCGCGGACAGTGCGACGCTGAGCATGGGCGATGCCGATCTCGAAAATCTCGACATCACCACCGGCGAGGACGATGCCCCTGGACAGGAGGTCACCAAATCCGATGCCGACGACGCCCCCATCGTGCGCTACATCAACAAGGTGCTGGTCGATGCGATCCAGCAGGGAGCTTCGGACATCCACTTCGAGCCGTACGAAAAGTTCTACCGCATCCGCTACCGCCGGGATGGCGAGCTGCGCACCATCGCGCAGCCGCCGGTCTCGCAGGGCACCCGGCTGGCGGCGCGCATGAAGGTGATGAGCCGCATGGATCTGGCCGAGCGCCGGGTGCCGCAGGACGGCCGCATCAAGCTCAACCTGTCGAAGAACAAGGCCATCGATTTCCGCGTCAACACCTGCCCCACACTCTGGGGCGAGAAAGTGGTCGCGCGTATTCTCGATGCCTCCTCGGCCATGCTCGGCATCGACGTGCTGGGCTACGAGCCCGAGCAGAAAGCCGCCTACATGAAGGCGCTGGAACAACCGCAGGGGATGATCCTCGTCACTGGCCCCACCGGTTCCGGCAAGACGGTGTCGCTCTACACGGGCCTGAACATCCTCAACACCGAGGACATCAACATCTCCACCGCCGAAGACCCGGCGGAAATCAACCTGCCGGGCATCAACCAGGTCAACGTCAACACCAAGACCGGCTTGACCTTTGCCGCCGCACTCAAGAGCTTTTTGCGCCAGGACCCTGACGTCATCATGGTCGGTGAGATTCGTGATCTCGAAACCGCCGAGATTGCGATCAAGGCGGCGCAGACCGGCCACCTGGTGCTCAGCACCTTGCACACCAACGACGCGCCGCAGACCATCACCCGTCTGATGAACATGGGCGTGCCGGGCTACAACATCGCATCAACACTGTCACTGGTCATTGCCCAGCGCCTCGCCCGCAAGCTGTGCAAAAACTGCAAGAAGCCGACCGACATCCCGCGTGTGGAGCTGTTGAAAAACGGCTTCACCGAGGCGATGCTGGCCACACCGGGTTTCATGCTTTATGCCGCCGTCGGCTGCGACCAATGCGACAAGGGCTACAAGGGGCGCACGGGCATCTACCAGGTGATGCCGCTCACCGAGCGCATCGGCCGCATCATCATGGAGGGCGGCTCGGCACAGGACATCGCCGACCAGGCCAAAACCGAAGGCATCAAGGACCTGCGCGAATCCGCCCTGAAGAAGGTGATGGACGGGCACATCGACCTGCTGGAAGCCAACCGCACCACGGTCTCCGAGTAGGGCTACGATAGGCGGGCTTGAACACGCACAGACAAAGGGACGCACGCCATGGCGGAAGCAGCGAAGGTCATCAAGGAATACGACTTCAAGTGGGAAGGCACTGACCGCAAGGGCAGCAAGATCAAGGGGCAGATGAGCGGCCCCGGCGATGCCTTCGTCAAGATGCAGCTGCGCAAGCAAGGGGTGACCCCCACCCGCGTGCAGAAACAGTTCAAGATCGGCAGCGGCAAGAAACCGATCACCGGGCAGGAGATCGCCATCTTCAGCCGCCAGATGTCCACCATGATGAAGGCCGGTGTGCCGTTGGTGCAGTCGCTGGAACTGGTCGCGCGCGGCAACGAGAACAAGTCGATGACCGAGCTGATTCTCTCGGTGAAGGCCAGCATCGAGGCCGGGTTGCCGTTTGCGGAATCACTGGCCAGGCATCCGCGCCAGTTCGATGACCTCTACGTCAACCTGGTCGAAGCGGGCGAAAAATCCGGCGCGCTGGAATCGCTGCTGGACAAAATCGCCACTTACAAAGAAAAAACCGAGTCGATCAAGAAAAAAGTGAAGAAGGCACTCACCTACCCGGCGGCGGTGGTGGTGGTGGCCTTCGTCGTCACCGGCATCCTGCTCTACTTCGTGATCCCGCAGTTCGAGAGTCTGTTCCAGGGCTTTGGCGCCGACCTGCCGGCCTTCACCAAGATGGTGGTGTCGCTTTCCAAGTTCGTGCAGGCGTACTGGTGGGCGCTGGCCATCGTGCCGGTCGCTGGGTTCTTCGCGTTCAAGGAAGCACACCACCGCTCGGCCAATTTCCGCCGCTTTCTGGATCGCATCGCGCTGAAGGCACCGCTGTTCGGCGAGATCCTCTACAAGTCAGCCGTCGCGCGCTTTGCCCGCACCCTCTCCACCATGTTCGCGGCGGGCGTGCCACTGGTGGAGGCGATGGACTCGGTGGCCAAGGCCGCCGGCAACATCGTCTACACCGAAGGCATTTTCAAGATGAAGGATCAGGTCTCCACCGGCACGCAATTGCAGTTGTGCATGGCGCAGTCGAACCTGTTCCCGGCCATGGCCGTGCAGATGATCGGCATCGGTGAAGAGTCCGGCTCACTCGACGCCATGTGCGCCAAGGTGGCGGACTTCTACGAGGAAGAGGTCGACAACATGGTGGACTCGCTCTCCAGCCTGATGGAGCCAATGATCATGGCCGTGCTGGGCGTGCTGGTCGGCGGCCTGGTGGTCGCCATGTACCTGCCCATCTTCAAGCTCGGCCAAGCGATCTGAATGCTGTTCGTGGACGCGCTGGCGGCATCCGCGCCGCTGCTGATCGTGTGTGCAGGCCTGCTCGGCCTGATGATCGGCAGTTTTCTCAATGTGGTGATTTATCGCCTGCCGAAAATGATGGAGCGCACCTGGCAGGCCGAGGCGCGCAGCATCCTGCAACTGCCCGCACCGGACGAAGCCACGTCGGCCGCGCGCTTCAACCTGCTCACGCCCGGTTCGCGCTGTGGCGCTTGCGGCGTCGCGATCAAGCCCTGGCACAACCTGCCGGTGTTCGGCTGGCTTCTACTGCGCGGCAAGGCGGCCTGTTGTGCTGCGGCCATCAGCGTCCGCTATCCCCTGGTGGAACTGCTCACCGGCCTGATGAGCGCCGCCTGTGCCTGGCGCTTCGGCTTTTGCTTCGAGCTGGCGGGCGCGCTGCTGCTGACTTGGTCGCTGATCGCCCTCGCCTTCATCGACCTCGACACCCAACTGCTGCCGGATGACATCACCCTGCCGCTGTTGTGGGCAGGCCTGCTGTTTTCGCTATGGGGTGGCTACGTGCCGCTCGACCAGGCCGTGATCGGAGCCATCGCGGGCTATCTCGCACTATGGCTGGTGTTCTGGGCCTTCAAGCTCGCCACCGGCAAGGAGGGTCTGGGCTTTGGCGACTTCAAGCTGCTCGCCGCTCTCGGCGCCTGGCTGGGCTGGGCCGCCTTGCCGCAGATCATCCTGCTGTCCTCGGTCGTGGGAGCCGTCACCGGCATCGCGCTGATCGCCCTGCGCCGACATCAGCGGGGCGCAGCGATGCCGTTCGGCCCCTTTCTCGCTGCTGCGGGCTGGCTGGCGCTGATGGGGGTGGACGTGCTCTCCACCGTCGTGCCCGCAACGCGATGAGTCTGATCGTTGTTTTTCCGGCGATGGAGTCGCTGTGAGCCTGATCGCTCCTTATCCCAGCAGCGGTGCCGCTGTGAGCCTGGTGGTCGGCCTCACCGGGGGCGTGGCCAGCGGCAAGAGCCATGTGCTGCAGTTGTTCGCATCCTTGGGGGTGCCAACCCTCGAAGCCGATGACGTCGGCCGCGCGGTGGTGGCGGTGGGCGAACCCGCACTCACCGAGATCGCACAGTGCTTCGGCGTGCATCTGCTGCAAGCAGATGGAAGTCTCGACCGTCGCGCGCTGCGCAAGGTGGTGTTCGACGATGCCGCCGCCTTGCAGCAGCTCGAAGCCATCACCCACCCGCACATCCGCGCTCGCCTGAGTGCTTGGCTGGCCGCTCAGACGGCCCCTTACTGCATCCTCTCCGCTGCCATCTTGCTCGAACGCGGCCTCGACACGCTGGTGCAGCGCGTGCTGGTGGTCGATGCCCCCGAAGCTGACCAGATCGCCCGCGTGATGCGCCGCGACCGGATCGACGAACCCCTCGCCCGCCAGATGCTCGCGCGCCAGTGGAGCCGTGCCGAGCGTCTCGCTGCTGCGCATGAGGTCATCGAGAACCCCGATCCCCCTCAGGATCTCAGGCCGCAGGTGCTCGCCCTGCACGCCCGTTACAGTCAGGTTGGCGGGGGCGGCCGCATCGTCCAGAATGCGGCCCTGCTTTGATTGTCAAAAGCCCGCGTGCCAAAGGCCACCGATCTCATCATTTTTGAACAGCCGCTCAGCGAGCGGGTGCGCACCCTGCTGCGGCTGGAGTTCCTGTTCCAGCAGCGCCGGCACCATGCGCTCGACGACTCCACCACCGGCACCCGCGCCGCGCTGCAATCGCTGCTGGATGTGCTCTCGCTGACTGCCCGCTCGGACTTGAAGAGCGAGGTCATCAAGGAGATCCAGGATCAGCAGACCGTGCTGACCCGTTCACCGGCCATCCTGCAGGGCATGGAAGTGCGGCAGGCGTTTTCGCGCCTCGCCGATGCGCTGAAAGGGGTGCAGCGGTTGCCTTCGCACTTCGCGGGATCGAGCTTGCGCAGCCACGAGTTTCTCGATGCCATCGCCAAGCGCAGCGCCATTCCTGGGGGGGCGGCAGCGTTCGACCTGCCCGCCCTGCATCGCTGGCTGGCCGAACCGACCATCCGCATCCGTGCTGATCTCGAACGCTGGTTCTCGCACTTCGCACCCTACGAAACCGCCATCAACGCCTGCCTCGACGTGCTGCGTCACTGCGGCAGCGACCAGGCGCTGGTGGCCGAAGGCGGTGTGCATCTATACACGCCGCAGGCCGCGCACCAGCTGCTGCGGGTGAAGGTTGCCTCCGACAGCGGGCTGTATCCAGAGATCAGCGCCGGCCGCTACCGCTACAGCCTGCGCTTCATGCGACAGCCCGATGTCGACAGCCGTGCGCAGCAGATCACGCAGGACGTGCACTTCCAGTTGCAGTGTTGCCTGCTCGCCTGATGAGCGACGGCCCCGTCGGACGCTGTCCACAATGCAGCAAGCCCTCGCTGATTGCCCCCGCCAATCCATGGCGGCCTTTTTGCAGCGAGCGTTGCAAGCTGGTCGATCTGGGAGATTGGATGAGCGGGCGCTTCGTGATCCCCGTCGTGCGCTCTGACGAGCTGGACGACTACCCGCCCGACGAGCCGCCGCCCCAGTAGGCGCTAATACCCGCGATACCTTGGGCATTGGCCTGGCGCGCCGCATCAAGCGCTGCGACCTCAAGCCCCCCGATTGCCAGCACCGGCAAAGCAACATTGCGGCGCATTGCGGTGAAACCCTCCCACCCCAGCATGGTTGCGCCGGGATGCGTGCGCGTCGGCAGCACCGGGCCGAGCACTGCGGCGTCAAAGCCGAGTGCGGCTGCCCTTGCCAGCTGCGCGGCATCGTGAACCGAGGCGAGGGCCAGTGGCGTGGCAGGCCGCGCGGGCCAGCGCATCAGGGCCGCACTTGTGCAATGCCAGCCGGCTGCACCGAGTGCAGTCACTTGTGCAGGATCGCGGTCGAGCAGAACCGGGATGCCCTGGGCGCGCGCCGAGGGCAAGACTTGCCGCGCCATCGTCTCGTACTGCGCCTCGTCAAGTGCGGGCAAGCGCAAGCGCAACCAAGCTCCTTGCGGCAGTTGCGGCAACGCGGCGATCAACTCCGGCGCGGAAATGCCAGGCGGCGTGAAGACATAATGCGGCGGCATGCGGAGCGCACGCTCGATGGGGATCACCGTCGGCAGCAGCGGTGCTACCTCAGCAAAACGGTCCACCGCCAGCCAGCGCAGCGCCTGCCCTTCGCAAGCGCGCAGCTCGCCATCAAAAGCGCCGATGCGCCAGGTGTCGAGCAAGATCACCCGGTTGCTGTACTCGTGTCGGAAGCGAATCAGCGGGCTCGCCTCGCGCACCGTCACCGCCAGCTCTTCGTGCAGCTCGCGGCTCAGCGCCTGCAAGGCAGATTCACCCTGCTCGATCTTGCCACCGGGAAACTCCCACCAGCCTGCGGCGATCTTGCCTTGCGGGCGTTGCGCCAGCAGCACTTCGCCTGCGGCATTCACGAGCACGCCGCAGGCGACGTGGATGAGCGGCTTTGTTGGATTCATGGTGTCCACAAGGACTGCGCATCTGTTTATCACCCCGCGCTCGGAATGACAGTGGGTGAGGCCTGCTACGTCCGGTATTCCGCGTTGATTTTGACGTAGTCATAGCTGAAGTCGCAGGTCCAAACCGTCGTCTGCGCCTCGCCGCGACCCAGCCCCACGCCAATGGTGAACTCGGGTTTTGATACCACCGCGGTGCCGAGTGCATCGCGGTAATCGGCATGAGGTTGCCCCGCTTCGATCACGCGCACCGCGTCGAGTGTGATGCTCACGCCCGCCACATCCAGCCCTTCGACACCGGCCTTGCCAATGGCCATCGCCAGACGGCCCCAGTTGGCATCGCTGGCGAACATTGCCGTCTTCACCAGCGGCGAATGGGCGATGGAGAGCGCCACCGCACGGGCCTCAGCCACATCCCGCGCGCTGCCCACCGCGATGGTGATGAACTTGGTCGCACCCTCGCCATCGCGCACGATGGCATGCGCCAGCTCGCGGCAGACTTCCTCGATGGCGGTCGCAATCAGCGGGTAATCGGCGTGCTGCGCATCGACCTCCTGCGTGCCGACTTTCGCAGTCGCAAACAACACGCAGCTGTCATTGGTGGAAGTATCGCCATCCACCGTCACGCAGTTGAAGGTACGCCCGGCGACATCGGCAATCAGCACTTGGGTGGCCTCGGCCGTGAGCCTTGCATCCGTGCCGATGAAGCCGAGCATGGTCGCCATGTTTGGGTGGATCATGCCCACGCCCTTGGCGATGCCGGTGACGGTGACGCGGCCCTGCGAAGTCTCGACGGTGCGGCTTGCACCCTTGCCGACGGTGTCGGTGGTCATGATCGCGCGCATGGCGGCGAGCCAGCCATCCGGCTTGAGATCGGCCACCGCCATCGCGGCTGCCGCCACCATGCGTGTGACTGGCAACTGCTGGCCGATGACGCCGGTGGAAAATGGCAGCACGCTTTCAGGCGCAGCGCCAAGTGCAGCCGCGACCGCTGCACTGGTCTCGCGCGCAGCGGCCAAACCGGCTGCACCTGTTGCTGCGTTGGCATTGCCGCTGTTCACCAGCAGGGCGCAGAAGGCCGCAGACGCCGCCAGCCGCTCACGGCATAGCAGCACGGGTGCGGCGGCGAAAGCATTCTGCGTGAACACGCCGCCGACGCGGGTGCCTTCGTCCAGGGCGATCACCAACAAATCCCGTTTGCCGGCTCTCTTGATCGCGGCTTCGGCAACGCCGAGCCGCACGCCGGCGATCGGCAGCAGCGAAGTCGGCTCCGCGTAGTTCACGGGCATGGGACGGTCAGAACTTGTGAAGAAATCGTAGCGAGCATGCCCAGTCGCAACGAATAGGAGCGCAGCAACCGCAGCGCACTGAAGTGCGTGAGGATTGCGAGCACCGCATGAGGCGGCGAATGGGCAGCGCAGTAGATTTATTCACAAGTTCAGGCTAGCTGACCGTGGCACTGCTTATATTTCTTGCCGCTGCCGCAGGGGCAGGCATCGTTGCGGCCGACCTTGGGCAGCTCGCGCTGGAAAGTCTCCGGCCTTGGTGCTGCGGCCTGCATCCTGCGCGGCTCTGCTTGTCGCGCTGGCGCGTCCTGGGGCGCGTCGTGCAGCACATCGGGGGCGGCAGCGTGCTGCAACTGCATCTTGCGCTCGGCGGCTTCGGCGCTGGCGCGGCGCTGCTCTTCGATGCGTTCGACCTCGGCTTCGTTCTGGATCTGCACACGCGCCAGGATCGAGATCACCTCGTTCTTGAAGCGACCCAGCATGTCGTTGAACATGCCGAAAGCTTCGCGCTTGTATTCCTGCTTGGGGTCTTTCTGGGCGTAGCCACGCAGGTGGATGCCCTGGCGAAGATAGTCCATCGCCGCCAGATGCTCGCGCCAGAACTGGTCGATCACCTGCAGCATGATCGCCTTCTCGAAATGCTCCAGCACCGCGGCACCAACGCGTGCCTTTTTCTCCTCATAGGCGGCCTTGACGGCTTCAGTGACGCGCGCGCGCAGGCCTTTCTCATCGAGGCTTGAGTCCTCGTCGAGCATTTTCTTCAAGGGCAGCTCGACGCCGAAATCCTTCTTGAGGGCGGCCTCCAGCTCATCCACTTTCCACAGCGATTCGATGGTTTGCGGCGGAATGTAGGCATCGACCGTCGCGCTCATCACATCGGGGCGGATGTCATCGACCAGGGCGGTGACTTTCTCCGCACCCATCAGCTCGTCACGCAGCTCATAGACCGCCTTGCGCTGGTCGTTGGCGACGTTGTCGTATTCGAGCAGGTTTTTACGGATGTCGAAGTTGTGGGCCTCGACCTTGCGTTGCGCGGTCTCGATCGCGCGCGTCACCCAGCGGTGCTCGATCGCCTCGCCCGGCAGCATGCCGAGCTTGGTCAGCATCGCGCGCATCGAGGGCGGCGTGAAGATGCGCATCAGGGTGTCGTCGAGCGACAGATAGAAGCGCGTCGCGCCCGGATCGCCCTGGCGACCAGAGCGTCCGCGCAGCTGGTTGTCGATGCGGCGGGATTCGTGGCGCTCGCTGCCGATCACGTAGAGACCGCCTGAAGCCTTCACGGCCTCGTGGCGCAGCTGCCAGTCGGCCCTGAGCTTTTCACGGGTCGTGCTGTCGTCGGCAGCCACCGTGTGCAGCTCGGCTTCCAGCGAGCCACCGAGCACGATATCCGTGCCGCGACCGGCCATATTGGTAGCGATGGTGACCGTGGCCGGACGGCCGGCATTGGCGATGATCTCGGCCTCGCGCTCGTGTTGCTTGGCATTGAGCACTTCGTGCCGGATGCCCTTGTCCGTGAGCAGCGTGGCCAGCAACTCGCTGGTTTCGATGCTCGCCGTGCCGACCAGCACGGGCTGCTGGCGCTTGTTGGCTTCGACGATCTCGGCAATGACGGCGTCGAATTTTTCCTTGGCGGAAATGAATACCTGGTCGCCACGGTCTTCGCGCACCATCGCGCGGTTGGTGGGGATCACCACCACTTCGAGCTTGTAGATGTTCTGGAACTCGAAGGCCTCGGTATCGGCGGTGCCGGTCATGCCGGCGAGCTTCTTGTAGAGACGGAAATAGTTCTGGAAGGTGATCGAGGCCAGCGTCTGGTTTTCCTGCTGGATGTTGACACCCTCCTTCGCCTCGACGGCCTGGTGCAGGCCATCGCTCCAGCGGCGGCCCGACATCAATCGTCCGGTGAACTCGTCGACGATGATGACCTGTCCATTGCGCACGATGTATTCCACATCGCGCTTGTAGAGATGATGCGCGCGCAGCAAGGCGTTGAGGTGATGCACGAGGATGATGTGGCTGGCGTCGTAGAGCGATTCGCCCTCGCTCAGGAGGCCCACCTCACGCATGAAGGCTTCGGTTTTCTCGTGACCCGCTTCGGAGAGGTGAACCTGCTTGCCTTTCTCGTCCGCGAAGAAATCACCCTCTTCCTCTTCGGTTTTCTGCGCCTTCAGCTGCGGAATGATGGCGTTGATCTTCTTCCACAAGGCGGGATCGTCATCGGCGGGGCCGGAGATGATGAGCGGCGTGCGCGCCTCGTCGATCAGGATCGAATCGACCTCGTCGACGATGGCGTAGTGCTGGCCGCGCTGCACTTTCTGGTCGAGCGCGAACGCCATGTTGTCGCGCAGGTAGTCGAAGCCGAACTCGTTGTTGGTGCCGTAGGTGATGTCGGCTTGATAGGCGGCTTTCTTCTCTTCGTTGGACTGGCCACTGACGACCACGCCGACGGTGAGTCCTAAGAAACCATAGAGCTTGCCCATCCACTCCGCATCGCGGCGGGCGAGATAGTCGTTGACGGTGACGACATGGACGCCGGAGCCTTCCAGCGCATTGAGATAGACGGCGAGTGTTGCCATCAGGGTTTTGCCCTCGCCGGTGCGCATCTCGGCGATCTTGCCTTCGTTGAGCACCGAGCCGCCGATCAGCTGCACATCGAAGTGGCGCATGTTCATCGTGCGCTTGCCAGCCTCGCGGGCGACGGCAAAGGCGTCGGCACGGATGGCAATCAGGCTCTCACCTGCGGCGATGCGCTCCTTCAGAACACGGGTCTGATCTGCGAGATCGGCATCGCTCAGTGCCGCGTATCTGGTTTCGAGACTGCCGACTTGATCGACGACTTCCTTGCGGAAACGGGTGACGAGGCGCTGGTTGCGGCTCCCGAAGATTCGGGTGAGCAGGTTGTTGATCATCGAAAAGGTTCACGGGCGCAGTGGGGGGCGAAAACGCCCTGCGCGGGTCGGTCAAAGTAGGCCCGCATTATGCCAGTGGTTGCTGTCCGTCTCTTTTTCAAGAGACGAGTCAGAGGCCACCGCCGCCAGCGCTCAGCGCGATGCTTCGATGTACTGCGCCGGGTTCACCGGCGAGCCGTTGAGCAGCACCTCGAAATGCACATGTGGGCCGGTCGAGCGGCCGCTCGAGCCCATCAAGGCCACGCGCTGACCCTTGCGGATGGTGTCGCCCGCCTTCACCAGCGAGGCGGAGTTATGGCCGTAGCGGGTCACATAGCCATTGCCGTGATTGATCTCGACCAGATTGCCATAGCCACTGCGATCACCGGCAAAACTCACCACGCCCGCACCGACAGCAATCACGCCGCTGCCATGCGCACCGGCAAAGTCGATGCCCTCGTGGAAGGCCCCGCGTCCGCTGAAGGGATCGGTGCGATAGCCGAACAGGGAGGACACGAAGCCGGTCAGCACCGGCCAGCCGGAGGGCATCACCTCCTGCTGCATGCGGCTGGCCATCAACAGGTCTTCCAGCACCCGCATCTGGCGCTCGCGCTCGTTGAGCTTGCTCTCGAACTGCGCGATGGATTGCAGCAACGGGTCTTGCGGCGGAGCGACCACGGCCAGTGCCAGCTCTTCGGTCTCCGGGCCGCCCAAGGCGGGAGGGCGGTTGAAGTTGAATTCTTTTGGATCGAGGTCGGCGACTTTCACCATGCGCTCGCCAGCGGCATCGAGTCGCATCATCTGCGCGTTCAACTCCGCCATGCGGCGGGCGAGTGCGCGGGTGTTTTCTTCCGAGCCGGATTTAGCCGCAGTCAGCGCCTCACGCTGGGCCTTGATCTCGGCGCTCCAGCTCGTCATCAGGTGTTCGGGCAGCAGGCCCTTGCCGCTTTTGCCATTGGCGTAATAGCCGACGCTAAAGCTCAGGCTCAGGGCACCCACAGCCAACAGCAGAACCGGCAACCAGAGATGGAAGTGGGCGGTATCCAGCCTGAGCTTCCAGGTTTTGCCACGGGCGTGGCTGACTACAATGACATCCATAACGCTTGACTCTCCAACGAACCACCCGGTTTCAACCGTGACTGCCAGACGTCTGGACACCCACCTCGAACACGCTTCGTCACTGCCGCAGGGCCTGATGGCCCATGCGAGGCAGCTTCTTGAACTCAACCGCGCCTTGAAAGACTGGCTCGACCCCTGGGGGCCTTGGGCGCAACAACTATCACTTGCCAATATCCGGCCACCCGTTGCCACACTGTTCGTGCGCAACGCCGCCGCTGCCACCCCCTTGCGTTACCGCCAGCAAGAGGTGCTGGACTGGCTTGGCGAGCAGACTGGCGAGCGTTTTACCCGGCTGGAAATCAGCGTGCAACCCAGTTCTCTAGTGAACCGGAGCTGAAGTCTAGGCGACGTTTTTCAGCAAAAGCAAGCCGTGACCCCTGATTGCAGGGCAAAAATCAAGCCTAATCGGGCAAAAAACCGGCGGAATCTGCCCGTTATTTTCAGGCTGCCCGCGCATGCATCGACACAATGGCGGGCGCTGCGGTTGCTTCATCTGCAAAAGTCGTCCATTCCCAGGCCTGTTCGTCTTTCAACACCGCGCAGGCGAGCTGATTGTTGAGCGCATGGCCGGATTTATAGGCGCTGTAAGCTCCCAGAAGGGGCGCGCCAATCAGATACAGGTCGCCCACGGCATCGAGAATCTTGTGGCGCACAAACTCGTCGTCGTAGCGCAGGCCATCGGGATTGACGACACGGTATTTGTCGAGTGCCACGGCATTGTCCATGCTGGCCCCGAGCGCCAGATTCCTGGAGCGCAGCACCTCGAAATCACCCATGAAGCCGAAAGTGCGGGCGCGGGAGACCTCCTTCACATAGTTGGCGGTGGTGAACTCCAGCGCGCAAGTCTGCGCCGAGGTCTTGAACGCCGGGTGCTTGAACTCGATGCCGAAAGACAGACGATAGCCCTCGTAGGGCTCGAGCCGGGCGACCTTGTCGCCCTCGACCACCTCGACCTTGCGCTTGATGCGCATGAAGCGGCGTGGGGCGGCCTGCGCCACCACGCCCGCGCTCTGCAACAGATAGATGAAGGGCGCGGCCGAACCATCGAGGATGGGGATTTCCGGCGAGCTGAGTTCGACGACGCAGTTATCGACGCCCAAGCCAAACAGGGCCGACATAATGTGCTCGACGGTCGCCACCTTCACACCGTCTTTAATGAGAGTGCTGCACATCGTCGCTTCGCCGACCAGGAGGGCGCTGGCGGGGATTTCGACGACGGGCGAGAGGTCGGTGCGGCGGAACACGATGCCGGTGTTGATCGCTGCCGGCAGCATCGAAACATGCACCTGCCGTCCGCCATGCAGGCCGATGCCACTGGCGCGGACGGGGGCTTTGAGGGTGCGTTGCGTGATCATGGACATGCGGCTTGGGCGATGCGAATGCGCAGCAGTTTACCGCCTGGGGATGCTCCTCCCCTTGAAATCCGGCTATCGGGGCGATAGCCGGGAATGACAGACACCCACAAAAAAGCGCGAAAGCCTTTCGGGGCTTTCGCGCCTCATCACAGCTCGCCGAGCGGGGGCGGCCAGCCTTCAAGCCCTTGTCAATCAAGGGACTCGAAGGTACCAGATGGCCGGGGCGGGGCTTGATAAGGCCGCCGCCGCTCAGTGCATCCCGCTTTAGTCGGCTTGCGCGCGGAGGAAGGCCGGCACGTCGAGTACGTCGTCGCTCAGGTCTTCCAGCCAGCTCTTGCCATGCGTGCCCGTCGCGGCCATCTGCGCCGGACGTGCGTAGCCGCCATCGACCGGCATCGGGCGCAGACCCGGCACGCGTGGCGTCATCTGCGGCTGGCGCGGCTGCACCTGGGCGGCGGGGTGGCCCATGTGACCACCGCTCAGGCCTGGCACCATCGAACGGCGCTGTTGTGCATCGGGGAAGCGCGCCACATGCGGCGGCAGCACTTCCTGCCGCATGCTGGCAAGCCCGGTGGCGACAACGGTGACCCGCAACTCGCCATTGAGGCTAGGGTCGATCGAGGTGCCGCACTTGATGTCGGCCTCCTCGCTCGCCACGTCGCCGACGTGCTGCATGATGTAGTCGTGCTCGTCGAGCGTCAGCGTCTCGTCGCAGGTGATGTTGACCAGGATGCCGCGCGCGCCGCGAATCTCGATGTCGTCCAGCAGCGGCGACGACAGCGCGGCTTCCACCGCCTTCTTCGCACGATCTTCACCGGCCGCCTTGCCGATGCCCATCATCGCCATGCCGCGCGCGCCCATGACGGTGCGCACGTCGGCGAAGTCGAGATTGATCTCGCCCGGCCGGGTGATGAGATCGCTAATGCCGAGCACGGCGTTCTGCAGCACGTCGTTGGCGGCCTTGAAGGCGTTCATCAGGCTCACTGAACCGCCCAGCACGAGCTTCAGCTTCTCGTTCGGGATCACGATCAGCGAATCGACATGCTGCTGCAGCTGGATGATGCCCTGCATCGCCTGCGCCATGCGCTTCTTGCCCTCGCTGGGGAAGGGCTTGGTGACGACGGCGACGGTGAGAATCTTCATCTCCTTCGCCACCTCCGCGATCACCGGTGCCGCACCCGTGCCGGTACCACCGCCCATGCCGGCGGTGATGAAGAGGAGATCGGTACCCTCCAGCATCTCGGCGATGCGCTCACGGTCTTCGTCCGCCGACTGGCGCCCGATTTCCGGATTGCTGCCGGCACCGAGGCCACGTGTCAGTGCGGCACCGATCTGCAGCTGGTTGGTGGTGACGCACTTCTCGAGATGGTCGCGGTCGGTGTTCGCCACCACGAACTCGACGCCGTTGATGCCGCCCTGTGCCATTTGGTTGACGGTGTTGCAGCCACCACCGCCGACGCCGATGACCCGGATGACTGCGGTGGATCGCAAACCGTCCACCAGTTCAAATGTTTCCTGGATTGCCCCTGCCATAACACTCTCCTTGCGTTGGATACATCAAATGGCCTTGCCCCGGCCCCTTACATCGAAAAAATGACGCCGCTCATTGCTTGAGCCACGCCGCCTGAAAATCAGAATCAGAAACTGCCCTTGAACCAGTCCCGCACCCGCGCCAGCACCTCGCCTGCAGCACTGCCGCCGCCGGCACGCAGCAGCTCCGGCTTCATCTTTCTGGCGTAGAGCAAAAGCCCGGCACCGGTCGAAAGCCCGGCGTCGCGGCTTACCGCCTCGATGCCCTCGAGGCCATGTGCAAAGCCGAGCCTCACCGGCACTTCCAGCACTTCCTCGGCCAGTTCCACCACACCCGCCATCTGCGCGGCACCCCCGGTGAGCACCACGCCACCGGGCATGCGGCCGAACATGTCGGCGCGATGCAGCTCCTTCGCCACATAGCGGAACAGCTCCTCGTAGCGCGGCCGGATCACCTCGGCCAGCATGTGGCGCGAGAACACCCGTGGCGGGTTCTCGCCCACGCTCGGCGCTTCGATCTGCTCATCGACCTGCACCATCCAGGGTTGCGCGCAGCCGTAATTCAGCTTGATGTTCTCGGCGTGCACGGCGGGGGTGCGGAAGGCCACCGCGATGTCGTTGGTGACCTGATCACCTGCAATCGGCAGCACGGCGGTGTGGCGGATCGCGCCGCCGTGAAACACCGAGATGTCAGTCGTGCCACCGCCGATGTCGAGGCAGCAGATGCCGAGATCACACTCGTCGTCGGTGAGCACCGCATCGGCGCTGGCCAGATGCGAGATGACCAGCTTCTCGATGACGAGGCCGCACTTTTCCACGCACTTGTGCAGGTTCTGCGCGGCCGATACCGAGCCAGTGACGATGTGCACGTTCACGTCCAGCCGCACCGCACTCATGCCGACCGGATCCTGGATACCCTCCTGGCCGTCGACCACGAACTCCTGCGGCAGCACATGCAGCACCTGCTGGTCGGCCGGCACCAGGATCGCCGATCCGTTCTCGACCACCGTATCGACATCTTTCTGCGTCACCTCGCGGTGCTTGATGGCGGCCACGCCGGACTTGGTGACGCTCTTGATGTGGGTGCCGGTGATGGCGACATGCGCCATGCGCGCACGGCAGTTGGCCATGTGCTCGGCGTTCTCCACCGCGCGCTGGATCGCCTGCACGGTGGCGTCGATGTTGGCGATCACGCCCTTCTTCAGCCCCTTGTTCGGATGCTGGCCCAGGCCAACCACTTGCAGCTTGCCATCGGCCATCACCTCGCCGACCAGGGCCGCGACTTTGGAGGTGCCGACATCGAGCGCAAACAGGTAATGGGGTTCGGGTTTGCGGCTCATGGTGTGGCTCCGGGTGCTATTTGCATGTCTGTTGTTGAGCCCGCCTGTTCGGGAAGCCGTGACGTGATTCCGTCCATGGCGCCGCACCCCGGCCCGGCCATCCCTGGCCGGGCGTTCGGGGTCCCCTCGAAATCGAAGATTTCGTGGGGTGCCCCGTTCGCCGGGGCGGACTGCGATTCAACGCAGTCCGCCTTCTCCCGGCTCACCCAGCCGACGGCAAAGCCGTTGGCATAACGCAGGTCGATGCGCTGCACGCTCGCCAGCCGGCTGGCGAGCGCAGGCAGCACGGTGTTCTTGAGGCGCGGCACCTGCGCCACCGGATTGCTGCGGCCAAAGCGCAGGCTGATGCCGCGCTGGGTGCTGCCGATCCACTCGCCGCGCGCGTCCTGGCTCAACCCTTTGAGTGCGAAGGGCGTTTCCGACAACCGATCCACGAGCTGGCCGTACATCGCCATCACTTCGCGTTCGCGGCCCGCCGCACCACCGAGCTGCGGCAGCGTACTGGCCAGTGCGATGCTGCCGGGTGCGAACACCACACCTTCGGTGGAGAGCGCCGCAGTCTCACCCCAACGCGCAAACGGCTCGCGTTCGGTGATGCGCACCGCCAGACGCGTCGGCCACTGGCGATCAACCCGTGCATGGGCGACCCAGGGCAGGCGCTCGATGGCAGCGCGGATCTCATCGAGATCGAGCACGAACAAGGTGCCGGCATCGAGCAGCGGCGCGACAGCGGCGCGCACCTCGTCCGGCTGCACATGACGCAGCGCGCCCGTCACGGCGAGCTCGCGCACGGGGGCATCGAAGTGGTGCAGAGCGACGCGGCCAAGCGCATAAGTGGCCAGCACCGCCAGCACACTCACCGCGATGCGCAACAGCACCGGCGGCAGGCCATCGCCGATCATCCCGGCTTCATGGCGCAGCGGCATGGCAAGCGTGCTCACAGGGTGGCCTCCATGAGCGACCAGCAGAGGTCCGCGTAACTCATGCCCCGCGCCTTGGCGGCCATCGGCACCAGCGAGTGCGAGGTCATGCCGGGCAATGTGTTGAGTTCGAGAAGCTGCGGCTTGCCGTCGGCCGCCATCAGGAAATCAACCCTGCCCCAATCCTCGCAACCGGCCAGCGCGAAGGCCTTCAGGCAGAGTTGCTGGATGCTTTTTTCATGCTCGGCAGTGAGGCCCGCCGGGCAGAGGTAGCGGGTGTTATCGCTCAAGTACTTGGCGTGGTAATCGTAGAACTCGCCATCCGGCTCGATGCGGATCACAGGCAGCGCGGTACCGCGCAGCACCGGGCAGGTGTACTCGGCGTGCGTTTCGCCGCCGTCGATGAATTGCTCGGCCATCACCGCACGGCCCGTATCGCCCAGGGCATTGGTGAAAGCCTGTTCGATCTGCCCCGCCGACTTCACCTTGGTGACCCCGACGCTGCTGCCATCGGCCGCCGGCTTGATGATGAAGGGATAGCCAAAGTGTCTGGCGGCGGCTTGAGCATCCGCGACCGACTCCAGCACGCGGAAATCCGGCGTCGGCAAGCCCTCGGCCTTCCAGATGCGCTTGGTGGCGAGCTTGTCCATTGCAATCGCCGAAGCCGCCACACCGCTGCCGGGGTACGGCAAACCCAGGAGATCGAGAATCGCCTGCACCGTCCCGTCTTCACCGCCGGTGCCGTGCAGGATGTTGAAGACGCGGTCGTAGCCCTGTTGCTTCAATGCGAACAGCTGCGCAGGCTCGGTGATATCGAGGCCATGGACGTCTACCCCCTTTTCGAGCAGGGCCCTGGTCACGCCCGCGCCGCTCCACAGCGACACCTGCCTTTCTGCGGACCATCCACCCATGAGCACGGCGACTTTGCCGAAGGCTTTCGGATCGGTCACGGCGCTCATGCGCGCCCTCCACAAACCGTCATACCGGCGAAGGCCGGTATCCAGTACCGCGACCCAGCGCGGCTCTTCACGACTGGATTCCGGCCTTCGGGCACCCACGAAAATGCAAGCATTTTCGTGGGTGCCCGAAGGCCGGAATGACGATGACGTGAGTTCATGCTGCCTCCCCCACCACACGCACTTCGAGATGCAGCGGAACGCCGGTCTGTGCCAGCACCGTGGCTTGCAGATGCGCGATCAACTGCTCGACATCCGTGGCGCGCGCGCCGTCTTCGGTGAGCACGAAGTTGGCGTGCTGCACCGACACGCTTGCACTGCCAATGCGATAGCCCTTCAGGCCGCAGGACTCGATCAGCCGCGCCGCGTGATCTCCAGGTGGATTGCGAAAGGTGCTGCCCGCGCTTGGCTTGCCGACTGGTTGCGTGGCCTTGCGCCTGGCGAGCGATTCGCGGGTGTAATGTTCGTGGCTGCCATCGGCATCGGGCCTGACATTGAAGCGTGCGGCGATGAAGCCGATCACGCGCTGTGGGGCTTCGACCTGCCGATAGGCAAAGCGGAAGTCGCCGGCAGGCAGCCATTCGGTGCCGCCATCGCGACGGATGATTTCCGCCTCGGTAACCGCAGGCCAGGTCTCGCCACCCCAGGCGCCGGCGTTCATCGCCAGCGCGCCGCCGACCGTGCCGGGGATGCCGGCCATGAAGCCCAGGCCCGCGAGCTTTTCATCCTTCGCAAACTTGGCGAGACGGGCGCAGTGGGCGCCTGCTTCGACAAAAATGATTTGCTCACTGTCGCGGCGCAGCACATCGAGCGCGCCATGCAGATGGATGACCGTCCCCGCAAAGCCACCATCGCGCACCAAGAGATTGCTGCCCAGCCCCAGCCACAGCAGCGGCTCGTCGGCAGGCAATTCACGCACAAAAGTGATGAGATCTTCGCGGTCAGCAGGCTCGAAGAAGGTGCGGGCCGGGCCGCCGACGCGCCAGCTCGTATGGCGCGACAGCAGCTCGTTGTGTTTGATCAGGCCACGCACGGTGTTCATGAATGCGCCCCGTATTGCTGTACCAGCAGGCCCGGCGCATTGCCGACATCACCCGCACCGACGGTGAGCAGCACATCGCCATCGCGCACCACGCCGGACAATGCTTGAGGCAGCTCGCTCACGGCTTTCAAGACCACCGGCTCGACCTTGCCGCGTGCGCGGATGCCGCGTGCGAGTGCCTTGCTGTCATAGCCCGGAATCGGCGCTTCACCGGCGGGATAGACATCAAACAGCAGCAGGGCATCGACGCTGGAGAGCACCTCGCCGAAGGCATCGAACAGATCGCGCGTGCGGCTGTAGCGATGCGGCTGGAATGCCACCACCAGACGCTTGCCGGGATGCGCACTGCGCACGGCCTCGAAAGTCGCCGCCAGCTCGCGCGGGTGGTGGCCGTAGTCGTCGATCAGCGTCACCTTCGCACCGTCGATCGCCAGCACCCCATGCGGCTCGCAGCGGCGACCGACGCCGGCGAATTTCGACAGCGCCCGGTTCATCGCCGCCGCCGGCACGCCCAACTCCCAGCCGATGGCGAGGGCTGCCAGTGCATTCAGCACGTTGTGGCGGCCCGGCAGATTGAGATGGAACTCGCGAGGAATACCGTCGTTGAAGCTGGCGGTGAAATGAGATCCGCTGCCTTCCGGCCGCACGTCGGTAGCGCGGATGTCGGCGTCTTCGTTAAAGCCGTAGGTGACCACCGGCCGGCCAATGGTCGGCAGCAGCTCGCGGACGACCGGATCGTCCACGCACAGCACCGCAAGGCCATAGAACGGCAGGCGGTTGAGAAACTCGACAAAAGTGGCTTTCAGGCGTCCGAAGTCGCCACCATAGGTTTCAAGATGATCGGCGTCGATGTTGGTGACGGCGGCGATCATCGGCGAAAGATGCAGAAAGCTGGCGTCGCTCTCGTCGGCCTCGGCGACCAGGTACTGACCCGCACCGAGCTTGGCGTTGGCATCAGCCCCTTTCACCTTGCCACCGACAACGAAGGTGGGATCCAGCCCGCCCTCGGCCAGCACGCTGGCGACCAGGCTGGTGGTGGTGGTCTTGCCATGCGTGCCGGCGATGGCGATGCCGTAGCGGAAACGCATCAGCTCCGCCAGCATCTCGGCGCGGCGCACCACCGGGATGCGGTGCTTGGCCGCGTATTCGAGTTCGGGATTGCCGGCCTTCACCGCCGTCGAAACCACGATCACGTCGGCACCCACGGCGTTGTCGGCGGCGTGGCCGAAGAACACCTTCGCACCCATGCCTTGCAAGCGTTGCGTAGCAGGCGATGCCTTCAGGTCTGTACCGCTCACGGCATAGCCGAGATTGAGCAGCACCTCCGCGATGCCGGACATGCCGGAGCCGCCGATGCCGAGGAAATGCACCTGCTTCACACGCCGCATGGGGGATTTTGCGAGGCTCATGCGGCGGCTCCCAGCAGTGCCGCAACGATGTCGTCGGTCGAGTGCGTCCAGGCCTTGGCGCGCGCGGCATCGCTCATGCGGATCAGCGCAGCGCGATCAGCCAGTAAAGTTTGCAGCTCCTGCGCGAGCCGCTGCGGCGTCAGCTCGCGCTCCTGAATCAGCAGCGCGGCACCGGCATCGGCGAGGTAGCGCGCATTGGCGGTCTGGTGGTCATCCACCGCAAACGGGAACGGCACCAAGAGGCTGGCGCAGCCCGCAGCGGAGAGTTCGGCAATGGTCGAAGCACCACTGCGGCAGATGACGAGATCGGCAACGGCATAGGCCGTGGGCATGTCGGTGATGAAGGCCTCGACACTCGCCTGCACATCAGCTGCCTCTGCATACGCCGCCTGTGCAACCGCGAGCGTGCGGCCCGCCTGATGGCGCACTTCGGGGCGCAGCGCAGCAGACATCAGGGCGAGAGCTTGAGGCACAATCTGGTTGAGGACTTTCGCACCCTGCGAGCCGCCGACGACCAGCACTCTGGCAGTGCCTTCGTGCGCCAATCGCACGGCAGGCGCTGGCAGCTCGGCAAAGCCTGCGCGCACCGGATTGCCGACAGTCTGTGCCTTGCCTTTGAAGGTGTTGGGAAAAGCTTGCAGCACTGAGGTGGCAATACGCGCGAGCAGGCGGTTGGTAAGCCCTGCAGCGGCGTTCTGTTCGTGGATGACCAAGGGCTTGCGGCTGAGCCATGCGGCGAGACCACCGGGACCGGCGGCAAAGCCGCCCATGCCGAGCACCACTTGCGGCTGTACTTTGCGCAGCACGGCAAAGGCATCGCGCAGCGCGCGTGCGAGCAGTAAGGGTGCTGCGAACAGCTTGATCGCGCCTTTACCGCGCAAGCCCGTGATGCGCACGAACTCGATGGAAAACCCGGCTTCAGGGACACGCCTCGACTCGAAGCTGTCAGGGGTGCCCATCCAGGTCACCGCATGGCCCAGCTCGCGCAGCCGTGCAGCAACGGCAAGTGCGGGGAACACGTGGCCTCCGGTTCCTCCAGCCATGATGAGGACGTTCATGCCGTCTCTCCGCGCGCGAATCGCGCAGCGACGGCGGCGCGCCATGGCGCAAGCCAGTCGGCAAGACTCCAGGACGCTTGCTGGGTCTGCACGGCACGACCGGAGATCGTGCGGTTGCGCGGCTTCGGCAGCAAGGCGAGTGCCGCGCGGTTTTCGTAATCGACCCTCAGCATCAGTCCGATCATCAGGCTGACCGTGACCAGTGAGGAGCCGCCGTAGGAAATCAGCGGCAAGGTCAGGCCCTTGGTGGGCAAGGCACCCATGTTGACGGCCATGTTGATGAGCGCCTGCAGGCCCATCCAGCCTGCCAGGCCATAGCAGAGATAGCCGGCGAAGCGGCGGTCGAGCTGCTCGGCCACCTGGCCGATCTTGAAGCCACGCCAGACCACCACGCCGAACAGGATGATCAGCAGGATCACGCCACCCAGACCAAACTCTTCGGCGAGGATGGCGAAGATGAAATCAGTGTGCATCTCCGGCAGGTACATGAGCTTTTGCACGCTGTTGCCGAGGCCCACGCCGGTCCACTCGCCACGGCCGACGGCGATCAGCGACTGGGTGAGCTGGAAGCCCGAGCCGAGCGCATCCTCCCAGGGGTTCATGAAGGCGGTGACGCGCTTCATGCGGTAGGCCATCGTCATCACCAGCACCGTGATGCTGCCTGCGGCGAGTGCAGCCAGCAGCAGCAGCCAGATGAGCCTTGCGCCACCGAGGAACAGCATCAGGAAAGTGACGGCGAGCAGGATCACCGTCGCGCCCAGATCCGGTTCGATCAGGAAGAAGAACAGCAGCGGTGCGAGGAAGATCATGGGATTGATGAAGCCCATGAAGGTGGTCTGGATCTGCGCCTGCCGTTTGACGATGTGGCCCGCCAGCCAGACGATGAAGGCCAGACGGGCAGGCTCGCTGGCTTGCAGGCGGAACAGGCCCGGCAGGTCAAGCCAGCGACGCGCGCCATTGACAGTCACACCTGTCACGGCCACGGCCGCGAGCAGCAGGATGGCAAGGCCGAGCAGCCACCAGCGACCCTTCTGCCACCACAGCGTCGGCACGCAGAACATTGCGCTGCACGCCGCCAGCCCCAGGGCGATGAAGATGAGCTGGCGCCAGAAGAAGAACATCGAGCTGCCACCCAGCTTCTCGCCGACGGCGACACTCGCAGAGGCGACCATCACCAGTCCCCAGGACAGCAGTGCGGCGAGCGCCAGACAGAAGGGCGCATCGAGACCGTACTTTGGGTTGGGGAGGGCGAAGTCGCTCATCCGCCCGCTCTCCTGCCGTGTGTCGGCATCGAGTGTTGCAATGCGAGCGGGCTGGTCGCATTCGCAGCTGCTGTCGCGGCAGGTCTGCTCATGCGCCCATTCCCTCCATCGCGCGCACCGCCGCCTCGAACTGCTCACCGCGATCCACGTAACTCTTGAACTGGTCGAAGCTCGCACAGGCCGGCGAGAGCAGCACCGAGGTGCCGGGCAGTGTCAGCGTGCGGGCGCGATCCAGTGCAGCCTGCATCGTGGCCTCGCGGTAGACCGGCACGCTGCCGAAGATGGCGGCTTCGATCTGCGGTGCGTCTTCGCCGAACAGCACTGCCGCCGAACCCTTCTGTGCGAGGGCCTGGGCGAGCGGCGCAAAATCCTGGCCCTTGCCCTGGCCGCCGCCGAGCCAGACCACGGGCGAGGGCAGGCCGCGGATGGCGGCAAGCGTGGAGCCAACGTTGGTGCCCTTGCTGTCGTTGTAGTAGCTGGCACCGGCGATTATCGAGACCAGGGCACAACGATGCGGCAGGCCGCGAAACTCCTGGAGAGCGCGCAGGGCCGTGGCACGCGGCAGGTCGGCGGCTTCGATCAGCGCCAGCGCAGCGAGCGCATTGGCGGCGTTGTGCAGGCCGGCGATCTTCAGCTGGTTGATCGGCAGCAGGCGGTCGCGGGCATTGGCGAGCGCCACTTCGCCGCGCTGCTCGGCGAGACCGAACTCGCCGGGTGCGCGCGGTGCATCCAGCCCGAAACTCAAGCGGCGGCGAGCCTGGTCGCTACCGCGCCGGGTGGCGGCATCGTCACGGTTGATGACCGCCACCTCGCAGCCGTTGAAGATGCGCGCCTTGGCGGCGGCATAGGCCTCCATCGTGCCGTGGCGGTCGAGATGGTCCTCCGAGATATTCAGCACCACTGCCGCCTTGCAGCGCAGCGTGTGGGTGGTGTCGAGCTGGAAGCTGGAGAGCTCCAGCACGTAGAGCCTCGGCTCCTCTGGCAAGAGATCGAGCGCGGGCGCGCCCAGGTTGCCGCCCACGGCCACCTTGATGCCGGCCGCCCTCGCCATTTCGCCGACGAGCGTGGTGACGGTGGACTTGCCATTGCTGCCGGTGATGCCGATCACGGGCGCCTTGGCGGCGCGGGCGAACAGCTCGATGTCGCCGATGATCGGCAGCCCGGCAACGCGCAATTGTTCGATGAAGGGATCGCGCAGATCGACGCCGGGGGAGACCACTGCCTCGACGAACTGGCCCAGCGGTGTTGGCGCATCGAAGCCGCCGAGCCGGAACTCGGCGTTCTGGAACAGTGCCTTCAGGCCATCGACGCCGGAAGGTGCGGGGCGCGAATCGGTGACGACCACCTGTGCGCCTTCGCGCGCGAGGTAGCGCAGCGCCGAGGCCCCGGAAATCCCCAGCCCCACCACCAGCACGCGCTTGCCCGTGTACTTGCCCATGGCCTCACCTCACCTTCAGGGTGGAGAGCCCGATCAGCACGAGGATGAGCGTGATGATCCAGAACCGGACGATGATCTTGGGCTCCGGCCAGCCCTTGAGTTCGTAGTGGTGGTGCAGCGGCGCCATGCGGAAGATGCGCTTGCCGCCGGAGTACTTGAAGTAGCCCACCTGCAGCGCCACCGACACCGTCTCGGCAACAAACACGCCGCCCATGATGGCGAGCACGATCTCCTGCCGGACCAGTACCGCGACCACACCCAGCGCCGCACCGAGCGCGAGCGCGCCGACATCGCCCATGAACACCTGCGCGGGATAGGCGTTGAACCAGAGAAAACCGAGGCCCGCACCGGCGATGGCGGTACAGAAGATCGCCAGCTCGCCGACGCCTGCGATGTACGGGATGCCGAGGTATTCGGCAATTTTGACGTTGCCGGTTGAATAGGCGAACACGGCGAGTGCGGAGGCCACCAGCACGGTCGGCATGATGGCAAGGCCATCCAGGCCATCGGTGAGGTTCACCGCATTGCTGCTGCCGACGATGACCAGGTAGGTCCAGAGCACGAAGAACCAGCCGAGCGGCAGCGACACGTTCTTCAGAAACGGCACGATGAGTGCCGTCTCGACCGGCGTCTTGGCGGTGAGAAAGATCACCACACTGACCGAGAGGCCCACCAGCGAGAGCCAGAAATACTTCTTGCGCGCCGGCAGGCCTTTTGGATTCTTGTGCTTGATCTTGATGTAGTCGTCGGCAAAGCCGACCGCACCAAATGCAAGCGTGACGACAAGTGCGTACCACACGAACTTGCTGGCGAGATTGCCCCACAGCAGGGTGGACACGGCGATGGCGGCGAGGATGAGCAGGCCGCCCATGGTCGGCGTGCCGGTCTTCTTCAGGTGCGAAGCGGGACCGTCGTCGCGGATCGGCTGGCCAAACTTGAAGCGGTACAGCCGCTCGATCAGCATCGGGCCGAACACGAAGCTGAAGATCAGTGCCGTCAGGATGCCCAGCACCGCGCGCACGGTAAGGTAGCTGAACAGCCGCAGCCAGCTGTAGTCGGCCTGCAGCCATTGCGCGAGGTGGTAGAGCATTAGTGCGTTGCCTCCATGGTCTGTAGTCCGAGCAAGGCCGTCACCACGCGCTCCATGCGCGCCGAGCGCGAGCCTTTCACCAGCACGGTCGTGAGGGGCTTGAGCTGCGGCTTGAGAGCGACGACGAGTTCATCGAGCGAGTCGAAAGCCCTGCCACCGATGCCAAAGGTTTTGGCGGCATGGGCTGAGCGGGGGCCGAGCGTGAGCAGGCTGTTCAAGCCGAGCGCCTTGGCCTCGATGCCTGCACGCGCGTGCAGCGCATCTGCCGTCGGGCCCAGCTCCGCCATGTCGCCCAGCACCAGTACACGCTGGCCCGGTTCTTTCGCTAGCAAGGCCATTGCCGCAGCAAGCGAGGTGGGGTTGGCGTTGTAACTGTCGTCGATCAGCCTCGCACCGCTGGCGGTGGTGTGGATGACGACGCGGCCCTTGGGGCGCTCCACGTTCTGCAAGCCGCTGGCGATCGTATCCACCGAGAGGCCGAGCGCATGTCCGGCGGCGGCGGCGGCCAGCGCGTTGGCAATGTTGTGGCGGCCCGGCAGCGGCAGTTTGACCGTGGCGCTGCCATCCGGCGTGAGCAGGGTAAAGAGGTTGCCATCGACGGTACTCAGCAGGTCTTCGGCGCGAACCTCGGCATGCGCAGCAAAGCCGAAGCTGACGATGCGATTGCACTCGCCGTCTCTCTGGGCGAGTTTTTTCCATAGGCCGGCATAGGCATCATCGGCGTTGATGACGGCCACACCTTGCTGCAAGGCTGCAAACAGTTCGCCCTTCGCGCGCGCCACACCCTCGCGCGTGCCAAAACCTTCGAGATGCGCATCGCCGGCCTGGGTGACGACAGCCACGGTTGGCCGCGCGAGACTTGCGAGCAGGGCGATCTCACCGGGGTTGCTCGCGCCCATTTCGACAACGGCGGTGCGATGTTCGGGCCTGATCTTGAGCAAGGTCAGCGGCACGCCGATGTGGTTGTTGAGATTGCCCTCGGTCGCCAGCACCGGGCCGCGCGCGGCAAACACCGCGGCCAGCAATTGCTTGGTGGTGGTCTTGCCATTGCTGCCGGTCACGCCGATCAGGGGCAGGTCGAAGTCCTCGCGCCAGCTAGCAGCAAGTGCCTGCAATGCCGGCAGCGTGTCGGGCACCACCAGCTGCGCGACGGCGGCATCGACCTTGCGCGAAACCAGCGCACCGATGGCGCCCTTGCCGGCGGCCTCGGCGACGAAATCGTGCGCATCGAAACGTTCGCCCTTCAAGGCCACGAAGAGATCGCCGGGCCGGATCGCGCGGGTGTCGGTGACCACGCGCAGGTAGCGTGCATCGGCACCACGCAGCGGCACTTTCAGTCGGCGGGCGGCGGCGGCGAGCATTTCCATCAGGCGCGCGCCTCGCAACCCACCAGTGCGGCCACGAAAGCCCGATCACTGAACGGGCGCACTTCGGTACCCACGGTCTGTGTGGTCTCGTGCCCCTTGCCCGCCACTACCACGACATCATCAGGGCCAGCCTCCCGCACAGCGGCACGGATGGCCTCGGCGCGGTCGTGGATGATGCGAGCCGTTGCGCGGTGACTGGTCGATAGGCCAGCCAAAACATCGTTGACGATAGCCGTCGGAGTTTCACTCCGAGGGTTATCGTCCGTGATGATTGCCACATCGGCGCCCTGCACTGCCGCAGCACCCATTAGTGGCCGCTTGCCGCGGTCCCGATCACCGCCGCAGCCGAACACGCAGATGAGCTGGCCCGCGCAATGCGCGCGCACGGCCTTGAGGATCTGCGTGAGTGCTTCCGGCGTGTGGGCGTAATCGACCACCACCAGCGGTGCGGCTTTTGGCCCCTTGAAGCCCTCGATACGGCCCGGCACGGTCTTGAGCCGGGCGAGCACCGGCACGGCATCGGCGAGTGGACGCGGTAAAACCTGTGGTTTTTTCAACCAGGTTTTAACGCTGGTGTTGTTGCTATTATGCTTAAAGCGGTCGCCGATAGCCACGGCGACGC
>JAKFXK010000003.1 GCA_021731445.1 Nevskiaceae bacterium
CGCATCAGCCGCTTTCCCACCGGCGGCATGGCGCATCAGGTGATGCTGCCACCCCTAAACATGACGGGTGCGGTGCAGCCGGGCGCTGCCACCCTCGCCATGCCGGGTGCAGTTGCAGCCGAGCCGGCTGCAGCCGCGAAGCCCAGCGGCCACACCATCAAATCACCCATGGTCGGCACTTTCTACCGCACACCTTCGCCGGGTGCGAAAGCCTTTGTCGAAGTCGGTCAGACGGTAAAAGCCGGGCAGGTTTTGTGCATCATCGAGGCGATGAAGATGCTCAACCAGATCGAGTCCGACAAGAATGGTGTGATCGCTGCAATCCTGGTCGACAACGAGAAGCCGGTGGAGTTTGATCAGCCGCTGTTCGTCATTGAGGAAGCGAAATGACGAACACAATGATCATCCATGTCATTGACCCCGCCTAAGGGCGGCGACGCCATGATCCAGAAAATCCTCATCGCCAACCGTGGCGAAATCGCCCTGCGCATCCAGCGCGCCTGCCGCGAGATGGGCATCAAGACCGTCGCGGTGTACTCCACTGCCGACCGTGATCTCAAACATGTGCTGCTCGCGGATGAATCGGTATGCATCGGCCCGGCAGCGGCCAGCGGCAGCTACCTCAACATGGCCGCGATCATTTCCGCCGCCGAGGTGACGCAGGCCGATGCCATCCATCCGGGCTATGGTTTTTTGAGCGAGAACGCCGACTTTGCCGAGAGCTGCGAAAAAAGCGGCTTCACCTTTATCGGCCCGCGTTCGGAGACCATCCGCCTCATGGGTGGCAAGACCACCGCCAAGGCCGAGATGATTGCCGCCGGCGTACCCTGCGTGCCCGGCAGCGATGGCGTGCTGCCGGAGGACGATGCGATTGCGCTGGAAACCGCCGAGCGCGTCGGCTATCCCGTCATCATCAAGGCCGTCTCCGGTGGCGGCGGGCGCGGGATGCAGGTCGTGCGCGGCAAGGACGAGTTGCTCAACAAGATCAGCATCGCCCGCACCGAGGCGCTCAATGCCTTCAAGGATGGCTCGGTGTTCATGGAAAAGTTTCTCGAATGTCCGCGCCACATCGAGATCCAGGTGCTGTGCGACGCGCATGGCAACTGTGTGCATCTGGGCGAGCGTGACTGCTCGATGCAGCGGCGCAACCAGAAGGTGATCGAAGAATCCCCCGCACCCGGTATCACCGCCACGCAACGCGCCGAGATCGGTGCGATCTGCGTCACCGCCTGCAAGCGCATCGGCTACCGCGGCGCCGGCACGATGGAGTTCCTGTATGCCAAGGGCAAATTCTATTTCATCGAGATGAACACCCGCATCCAGGTCGAACATCCGGTCACGGAACTGGTCACCGGCATTGATCTGATCCAATCACAGATCCGCATCGCCAATGGCGAGAAGCTCTGGCTCGAGCAGTCGCAGATCGCGCCGAAGGGCCACGCCATCGAATGCCGCATCAATGCCGAGAATCCAAAGACCTTCACGCCCTCGCCGGGCGAGATCAAGCGCTGGCATGTGCCGGGCGGCCCTGGCGTGCGCATCGACTCGCACTGCTACTCCGGTTACAGGGTGCCGCCCAACTATGACTCGATGATCGGCAAGCTCATCACTTTTGGTGATACCCGCGCCTCTGCGGTGGCGCGCATGAAGATCGCGCTCAGCGAGATGGCAGTGGATGGCATCCTCACCAACATCCCCATGCAGCAACGCATTCTCAGGGACGAGCTGTTTCAGAAAGGCGAGCATCACATCCACTACCTGTCGGATTTACTCGATAAGCCGGAGTGAACGGTGCAGCAAGGCCGGTCGAGCGGGCTCAATTAAACCTGACGCGTACCGATAGCTAGGGGGAAGCCTTCATCCCACCCCCGGAGCGCGCCATGCTTGCCACTTCTGCTTCCCTGCTGTCCCGCATCCATTCCGTCCCCACCATGCCCAAGGTGGTGCAGGCGCTGATCTCCACCTTCGATGCGACGGATGTCGATGTGCCGCGCATCGCGCGCCTCGTCAACACCGACCCGGTCATCACCGCCAAGGTGTTGCGTCTGGCCAATTCCTCGTACTACCACCGTGTGCGCTCGGTCGCGAGCATCAACGATGCAGTGGTGTTTCTCGGTCTCGATGCGCTGCGCATGCTGGTGATCGGTGCGGGTTTTGCCGGCGCGGTGCCGGTGCCGCAGAGCCTGGGGCGCAATCTGTACTGGCGTTATTGCCTGCACACGGCAGTGGCCGCCAAGTTCTTTGCCGCGCAATGCAGCGAGGACTCCGAGACGGCGTTCACCGCAGGCCTGCTGCACGCCATCGGCGAACCCTTGATGGCGACGGCGATGGAGAACGAACTGAAAGAGGTCGATGCCGAGGTGTGCTTCTACGACCACGAACGCGCGCGTTGCGAGCGGGCCGCGATCGGCTTCGCGTTCTCTGACTTGGGCGGCGATCTGGCCGAGAGCTGGTGCTTCCCGGCGGCCGTCGTGGCCGCGATCCGCACCGCACCGGAGCCGCTCGACCACAGTGATTTTTCCAGGCTCGGGGCCTGTGTCTACCTCGGCGCCCACTTTGCCGCTGCGCATGAGCGCAGCGAATCGGTCGAGCAGGCCGCGAGCACGCTCGACGTCCGCGTGCTGGACAGCATCGGCATCGACCTCGCCAAGGCATTCGACATGCCGCCGGTGCGTGAACTGGCCGAGGGCCTTGAAGAACTGGTGTCCTGACGGAGCGCGCCATGCAACTCGATGCGCTGCTTGCCAATGCCGACAAGCTGCCTTCGCTGCCCAAGGTGCTGCAAAAGCTTGTGGCGGCGTTCGATGCGCCTGACGTCGATGTCGATCAAATCGCCTCCCTCATCGGAGCGGATCCCACACTGGCGGCAAAGATACTCAAGGTTGCCAACTCGGCTTTCTTCAAGCGCGCGCGCAGCATCGGCAGCGTTAAGGAAGCGGTGATGTTCATGGGCCTACACACCGTGCGCATGCTGGTTCTGGGTGCCGGCATGGCAGGCGCGGTGCGGTTTCTCGACCGTGAGACCCGCACGCAGTTCTGGCGCTACTCGCTGCATACGGCAGTGGCAGCGCGCTATTTCGCGCGGGTGTTGCGGCTGGATGCCGACACGGCTTTTACCGCAGGGCTTATCCACGCCATCGGGCAACCGCTGATGCGCGAGGTACTGCACGATGAACTGGCTGTGCTCGACGAAACCTCGGCCTTCTATGACGAGCAGCGTGCCGCGCTGGAACGCATGACACTGGGCTTTGGTTATCCCGATGTCGGAGCGGCCCTGGCCGAGTTGTGGAACTTTCCGTTGCAGGTGGCCACGGCCATCCGTGCTGCGCCAGACCCTTTCAGTAGTGGCGAGTTCTCTCCGCTCGGCGCCTGCGTGCATCTGGGCATGCAGCTGGCGGGTGCGAGCGAGCGCGAGGAGGTGCTGGCTGCAGCGTTCTCGCTGCTCGACACTCGCCTGCTCGTAACACTGAAACTCGAACAGACGGCAGTGGCGTCGATGCCGCCGATGAACGAACTCACCGAGGGCCTGCACACGCTGGTTGCCTAGCCGCTGTCATCAGCGACAATAGCGTTCGCACTTTTCAGATGGACACCTCATGGCCTGGATGCAGCTGCGCGTATTCACTCGCACGCCCGATTTCGCCGAAGAGATTTTGAGCAGTCACGGTGCTCAGGCTGTGAGTTTTCTCGATGGGGCCGACACACCCATTCTCGAACCACTGCCGGGCGAAACGCCGCTGTGGCCTGACACGGTGACGGTGGGCTGGTTCATGGACAGTACCGATCTGGCACCCGCTAAGGCAGCGCTGCTGATGGCGATGCCCGAAGCTGCCGCACTGCGCATGGAGTCGGCACTGATCGAAGATCAGGACTGGGTACGCATCTGGCTTGAACACTGGCCACCGCAGAAATTTGGCGAGCAGTTGTGGGTGGTGCCGCGAGAGAAGCGTCATGAAGTTACTGACACGGGGGCAGTGATCCTGTTGCTCGATCCCGGTCTTGCCTTCGGCACCGGCACTCACCCGACCACGGCACTGTGTCTCGAATGGTTGAGCGGCGCCGATCTCAAGGGCAAGACCGTGCTCGATTACGGCTGCGGCAGTGGCATCCTGGCCATCGCCGCCTTGCTGCTGGGTGCTGAACGCGCCGTGTGTGTGGACATCGACCCGCAAGCGCTCACCGCCACCCGCAACAATGCGCAATGCAATGGCGTGCAGGATCGTGTGCTGACGCTGCTGCCTGCTGATTTCACACCCGCTGCGCATGACGTCGTGCTCGCCAACATCCTCGCCAATCCGCTCATGCAGCTTGCCCCCTTACTCACGCAATGCGCGAAACAAAACGGTGCGCTGGTGATGGCCGGCCTGCTCGATCACCACGCGGGTGAAGTGCGCGCGGCGTACGAAAAACACTTCCGCTTCTGGCCCGATGTGACACGCGAGGGCTGGACACGCCTTGCCGCAAGGCGCGTCAGCTGAACTAAAAATATTTTTTGATGGAAACCTGTGTGGCATCACACTTGCACGCTTTTTCATCGCGGTCGTTGCCAGTATCATTCCCGCCCTATTCGATTCATCCGCCGGTGCGCGAGCACCGCAGTTCCATGTCCCTCAAAACGCAAGAGCGCGAGCCCAGGTCGCTCGCTCCATCTCAGGTGTCGTCTTCGCGGCCACCAGCGCCCCTGGCCCATGCGGTCTCCGACTCGTTGGGTGATTACTTCCGCGCGCTCAATGGCCACTCGCCGGCGAATCTGTACGACGTGATCCTCGCGCAGGTCGAGCCACCGTTGCTCAAGGCGACACTTGCCTACTGCCGTGGCAACCAGAGCAAGGCCGCCGATGTGTTGGGCCTCAACCGCGCCACGCTGCGCAAGAAACTCACGCAGTACAAGATCAACGCCAAGGTCAACGGCAGCGCGCTCTCCAACAGCCGCAGCGACATGGCAGACCGCATTGCGGATCGTCGTCAGTGAGCTTGGCGGCAGCCGCAGTAGCACCCACAGCACTCGCATCCATCCGCCGCGCGCTGCTCTCGGTCTCCGATAAAAACGGCATTCTTGAACTCGCGCAAGGTCTCGTCGCACAGGGCGTCGAACTGCTGTCAACCGGCGGCACCTGCAAGCTGCTGCGCGATGCCGGTCTGAAAGTCACGGAAGTCAGCGAGCACACCGGTTTTCCGGAGATCATGGATGGCCGCGTCAAGACGCTGCATCCGAAAATCCACGGTGGTCTCTTGGGTCGTCGTGGTCACGATGAAGCGGTGATGGCCGCGAACGGCATCGCCCCGATTGACCTCTTGGTGGTCAACCTCTATCCCTTCGAGCAGACGGTGGCCAAGGCTGATGTCAGCGATGCCGATGCCATCGAAAACATCGATATCGGCGGCCCCGCCATGCTGCGCGCGACGGCGAAGAACCATGCCCATGTCGGTGTCGTCGTTGACCCCGCCGACTATGCGATGGTGCTGGCGGAACTCGTGGCGCAAGGGGGCCTCACGCTTGTCCTGCGGCGCAAGCTGGCACTGAAAGCCTTTGCACTCACTGCACGCTATGACGCGGCGGTGGCGGCCTATCTCTCGTCGGTGGGTGATGAGGGTCAGCGCGATGTTTTTCCTGCGGTGTTCGGATTGCAGCTAAACAAGGTGCAATCGCTGCGCTATGGCGAAAACCCGCATCAGCGTGCGGCCTTCTACACCGAGGCGCAGCCACCCGCCGGCAGTCTCGCGGCGGCAAAGCAGTTGCAGGGCAAGGAACTCAGCTACAACAATCTCGCCGATGCCGATGCCGCACTCGCCTGCGTACAGGCTTTCACGAAGCCCGCCTGCGTGATCGTCAAGCACGCCAATCCCTGCGGTGTGGCGGTGTCGCCCGAGGGCATCGCGGCTGCCTACGAGCTGGCCTACCAGACCGATCCCACCAGCGCTTTCGGTGGAATCATCGCTTTCAACCGTGCACTGGATGGTGCCACTGCAAAGACCATCGTCGAGCGCCAGTTCGTCGAGGTCATCATTGCCCCGAGCGCCGATGCGGCCGCGATTGCCGCTGTCGCTGCCAAGCCGAATGTGCGGCTGCTGGTGACTGGCGAATGGCCTGCCGTGCCTGCGCCATCACTCGACTACCAACGCGTCGGTGGCGGCCTGCTGGTGCAGGATGCCGACCTCAAGCTCGCAAGCGAGGCCGATTTCAAGGTGGTGACCAGGCGCGCACCCAGCGAGGCCGAAATCCACGATCTGATCTTTGCCGCCAAAGTGGCCAAGTTCGTCAAGAGCAATGCCATCGTCTATGCACGCAATCGGCAGACGATTGGCGTTGGTGCAGGCCAGATGAGCCGCGTTTACTCCGCAAAGATCGCCGGCATCAAGGCTCACGACGAGAAGCTGGTGGTCGCGGGCAGCGTGATGGCCTCCGATGCCTTCTTCCCTTTCCGCGACGGTATTGATGCGGCCGCTGCCGCTGGCATCACGGCGGTGATCCAGCCGGGCGGCTCGATGCGCGACAGCGAAGTGATTGCCGCCGCTGACGAGGCTGGCATGGCGATGGTGTTCACCGGTACGCGTCACTTCCGGCACTAGCCCCAAAGCAGTGGCGGGACATGAAGAAGCGACCGGCGGTCTTCGCAATCTGTCAGCCCAATGCGCTCGGTGATGTCGTCTCCTGCTTGCCTATGGCCTGTGCGATCAAACGCGAGCTGCCGGGTTCGACGGTCTACTTCATCGGTCGTCCGTATTCGAGGCCGCTGATCGAAACCTCGATCTGGATCGATCACTATCTCGATGCCGAGGAGATGCTGGCGCATCCGTCGATGCTCGTCGAACAGGGCATCGAAGTGTTTCTAAACCCCTATCTGCAAGCGAAGTTCGGCAATGCCGCCCGGCGCGGCGGGGTGCCGATCAGGGTTGGTAAGCTGCACCCGAAAACCTTTGCCTGGGCCAACCGTTTCGTGGTGCAGAACACCGGCAGGGTGCAGCGCCATCGTGCTTTGTTGAACCTACATTACCTGCGGCCCCTGGGCATCCGCAGTGAGCATTCACTGGACACCGTGGGCACCATGCTCGGCCTCAAGCGCCGGGCCACCTTGCTGCCCGGGCTGCGTGCGCAGCTCGATCCCTCTCGCTTCAATCTGGTGCTGCATCCAAAGTCGAATGGCAGTGGCCGTGAATGGCCTGCGCAGTACTTTGATCGTCTCGTTGCACTGCTGCCGCCAGAGCGGGTGAAAGTGTTCGTCACGGGCCGTCCGAGCGAGCGCGAAAAGCTGCTGGCAGAGCAGGCACTGTTGGGTCGCAGCGATATCACCGACCTGACCGGCCAGCTTGATCTCGCCCAGCTGATTGCGTTCTACCAGGCTGCCGACGGACTGGTCAGCAGCGGCACCGGGCCGCTGCACATTGCTGCCGGGCTGGGCATCCATGCGCTCGGCCTGTTTCCAGGGCGGGATCGCATCACCGCTGCGCGCTGGCATCCGCTGGGGCCCAAGGGCGAGTCGTTGTCGCTCAGGACGGTGTGTCGCCCCAGCCCCGGCAACTGTCCGCGCAAATACACTGACGAGGCTTGCGCCTGCATGGTGGGTATCCAACCGCAAGAGGTTGCACAGCGCGTGCTGCGCTGGCTCGCTTGAAAGCCCGACGCCCACAAAAAATCCCAAGGCACGGGCGGTGCCTTGGGATTATTCCAGATGCTGTTATTTGTCGCGGAAAGTGATACGGCCCTTGGACAGATCATAGGGCGTCAGTTCCACGCGCACCTTGTCGCCATTCAAGATGCGGATGTAGTTCTTCCGCATGCGACCGGAGATGTGGCAGGTGACGATGTGCCCGTTTTCGAGCTTCACGCGGAACATGGTGTTGGGCAACACGTCAGCGATGACGCCTTCCATCTCGATCTGATCTTCTTTCGACATTTACGACTTAGGTGTGGCTTTGAGGGTGGGCATTATGGTCGCTGGGGTGCTCAGGGGCAACGGCACGGTTTCGGGGCCTGCAAACGGCTCCCAGCCACTGCCGTCGAACTGCTCCAGCGGCTCGAACAGACGCTTGTAGTCCATGGTGGCCGAGCCTGCCACCCAGTAGCCGAGATAGAGGTAATCCAGCCCCTCTGTCTCAGCAGTGGCCAGCTGGCTCAATACGGCATAGGTGCCCAGGCTGCGGCTGGCCTGATCGGGGTCGTAGAAAGTGTAGACCGCCGAAAGCCCCTGCGGCAGGCGATCAACCACGGCCACCATGCAGAGCACAGTGCCCTCGTAGAAACACCAGAACTCGGTCACACCCCAGCTGGAGCCCAGAAACTCGTGGAAGGCCTTGGCATCGTCGGCATCCATGCCGCCGAAGGGGTGTCTTGCCAGCAGATACCGGCGGTACAGCGCGAAGGCTTCATCATCGAGCATGCTGCGGCGCTCGATACGAAGGTCTGCGTTGCGCTTGAGGCAACGCCGCTGCGTACGGTTTGGTTTGAAAGCCGCGATCGGCACCCGAACCGGCACACAGGCCTTGCATTGGCTGCATGCAGGCCGGTAGGCGTAGTCACCACTGCGGCGGAAGCCGTTGGCAATCAGCGCGCCGTAGACCTCGGCCGTCATGGGCGTATGGGGTGCGACGAAGGCAGAGCGCGATAGCCGCCGGGGCAGGTAGCCGCAGGGCTGCTCGGTGCCGAGCAGCAGGCGCAGCGGTACGCGAGTCATGACGGCAGGTGCGCCGCATCACCCGCGTGGGCGGCCGCAAAGCGCCAGCGTCGCGGGGGGGGGCGTTCCTGCGCCTGTTGCGAGGCCAGGCGAAACGCCGTGCGTGACAGGGTGGTTGCACCCAGTCGCGACAGATGGGGCGAGGACACCTGGCAGTCGATGAGCGGGAACTCCCAATCCGCGAGCTGCTGGGCGAGATGTACGAGCGCGAGCTTGGAGGCGTCGCTGGCATGGCTGAACATGCTCTCGCCGAAAAACATGCGACCGAGTGCGACGCCATAGAGGCCACCAACCAGCTGGCCCTGCTGCCACACCTCCACCGAATGCGCCACACCCAGCTGATGCAGGGTCAGATAGGCCGTGCGCATTTCCGGCCCCAGCCAGGTGCCGCGCCCGGCGCGACGCACCCCGGCGCAGGCTTCGAGGGTGCGCGCAAAAGCCTGGTCGAAACTCACGGCGTACTCGCATTGGCGCATGCGCTTGGCGAGCGAGCGTGATACATGCACCTCGTCAGGGAAAAACACACAGCGTGGATCGGGGCTCCACCACAAGATCGGTTCGTCCGGGTTGAACCAGGGGAAGATGCCTTCGCGGTAGGCATTCAACAATCGGGTGGCAGACAGATCGCCGCCGATGGCGAGCAGGCCGTTGGGGTCGGGCAGGGCAAGGCCAGGGTCAGGAAAAGGCTGGTCTGGCTGGCGCGGATCGAGCCAGTGCAGACGGGCCGGATGGCTGGCGGTCATGGTCTGGCCTTAACCCTTCTTGTAGGCGCTGTGCTGCTGCAGACCAGCGTAGCGTGCCGCCACCATCCGGCGTTCGCGTGCCAGCGCCTGCGCCACCGCAGCGGCGAAGCGAGGCTCGGCAAAACTGTGCAGGGAGTGGGTCATGACCGGGTCGAATCCACGCGCAAGTTTGTGCTCGCCTTGCGCCCCCGCATCGTAGCGCGAGAGACGCTGGCGGATGCAGTACTCGATGCCCTGGTAATAGCAGGCCTCGAAATGCAGACCATCGTGAAAGCCCGATGTGCCCCAGTGGCGGCCATAGAGCGTATCGCTGCCTTGCACGAGCAGTGCCATCGCCATGAAGTGATCGCCTGAACGCGCCACCGTCACCCGTACCGGAGTGCCTTCGCGCATGGCGTAGTCGTGGAAGAACGCCAGCGTCAGGTACGGCGGCTGGCCGCGCTCTTCGTAGGTATTGGCGTAGAGCGCGTAGAGGTCTGCCCACTCAGCTGCGCTGAAGGCATTGCCCGGCAGAGTTTCAAATACCCAGCCGAGGCTTGCGACCTTCTTGCGCTCCTGCAGGATTTTCTTGCGCTTCTCGCCGTGCAGCAGTGTCAGAAACTCGGCGAAATCGGTATAGCCCTCAGTGCTGTTGTGCCACTGGAACTGAATGTCCTGACGCAGCAGCGGCGCCTGCCCCCTGTACAGATCCAGTTCGTTCGCGGGCATGAACAGCCCATGCCAGGACGACACGCCGCCATGCAGCGGCAGGCCGCCGAGTGCCTTGGCAAGCGCCTGCCGTGCGTCGGCGTCGCGCGCGCCAAGGCGCGGCCCGGTGGCCGGTGTGAAGGGCACGGCGGTCAAGAGCTTCGGGTAATAGGCAAGGCCAGCGCGCTGTGCCGCCTCGGCCCAGGAAAAATCGAACACGAACTCGCCCCAGGAGTGCGCCTTCAGATACAGGGGAGCGGCGGCGATCAGCGCGCCGTCGTCACGCTCGGCCACCAGATGACAGGGTGTCCAGCCGCACTCAGGGCCGACGCAGCCGTTGTCTTCCAGCGCCTTCAGATAGGCGTGTCGGGTGAATGGATAGCCGGGGTCGAACAGCGCATCCCAGTCCGCCGCGCCGATCTCTGCCATGCGCCCCAAATGTCTGAAGCGCATGGGCAGCGGGCCGGTAGGTGCCGCACACTCAGTGAAAGGTGACGGAGGTAGCCGGAATGTCTTTCAGCGCCCACTGCACGCAGGCATCGTGCTCGAAACGCGAGATGTTCTCGTTGTCAGTCGGCGGCCCCGCCTCGGCCATGCGGCCATCGGCATCGAAACGGATCGAGGCACCGGCGGTCTGGATTTTCAATTCGTTCTCGGTGGCGTCCTGCAAGGTGATCTGCAGATAGCGCACGCGCTGGTCGGCGAACTCCGGCAGCTTGTTGGCGCCCGCAGCGATGAGTGCCGCCTGCTCGGTGGAGAACTCGCGGATGTTGCCTTCGGCAGTGAGAACAAAATGGCGGATTTGCATGGTGAAACGACCTCGGTGAAGCCTATTGCTGATGACACCATATTGGCGCGTCTGCGACGGATTTCAAGCGCATCTGCTGCCTTGATATTGCCGTCTGGCTGAAACCGGCAACCGAAGGACGGCAGGTATACTGCAATCACACGCAATGACCACGCCTGATCGCATTTCAGCGCGCCGATGAAACTCCCCACGATCAACAGCAAGTTCCGCGCCGCCGAGCCGCTCCAGACCGATCCGGGCTGGGTGGGTCGCCTGCCGCGCGAGGCACTGAGCCTGCTGCTGTTCGGCCTGGCGTTTATCCTGATGCTGTCGCTCGTCAGTCACCATCCGGATGACCCCGGGTTTTCATCCTCCGGAGTCGGCATGCCGCTGCACAACTGGATGGGTCGTGGGGGTGCTTGGCTGTCGAACACCCTGCTCAGCCTCACCGGCTTCGTCAGCTTCATGCTGCCGCTGGCTCTGGGTTGGCTGGGCTGGCGCGTGCTGCAAAACAGCCGCCGCGCCGCCGCACTGCCCGCAGGCCTGCGTGTGTTGGCGGGATTCATCGCTGTGCTCAGCCTGTCGGGCCTGCTGGCGGTGCACAGCCCCGTGGCCGGGGAGTGGGCACCGCAGGGTGGTGGCGGCGTGCTCGGCGCGGCGCTGTCGGCCTGGTTTTCCGCCCTGCTCACGGTGCAGGGTGCCGCGCTGCTGCTGCTGACCCTTGGTGTCGCGGCGCTGCCACTGGCACTGATGTTCTCCTGGCTGGATGTGCTCGATGCCACCGGGGCTGCCACGCTCAAGCTGTGGGCGCGGATCAGCCCCTCACGGCCCGCATCCGAAGTCGAGTTGCATATCGCGCCATCAGCGCCGATGCAGGAAGACGTCTCGCTGCCCCCGACCGCCAAACCGCTCCTGCGGCGCGGCCGGCTGTCGTCGCGCATCGAGCCGCAGCTGGATCTGCTGGTACCTGCCGTCACCGACGATGCGGCCGCGGCCAACGACCTCAAGAGTTTTTACGAATCACTGCCCAGCCACACCCCGCTGGTGACAGCCGCGCTCAACCAGCAGCTGGCGCGGCCCACCAGCCAGGCATCCCGTGCGCCCGTGACGGTGGATGCAGCACCGGCCATCGCTACCGATCTGCCAGCGTGGGTCATCGGCAGCAACATCGAGGATGAGCGCGCCACCCTTGCTCCTGCTCCAGTGCCGGTCACGCAGAAGCCGATCGTGCGGCTGGTAGCCGATACGCAGCCGTATGCCACTGCTGCAACACCCGCGTCCAAGCCAGTCGTGCTGTCGCCCTACGCCGCAGTGCCGGGCCAGTACCCCAACGCGGGAACGCCCTTGCCGCCGGTGGAGCTGCTCGACGCCGCCAAGCCCTCGACCCGCAAGTACACGCCGGAAGAACTCGACCTGCTCTCGCGCAGCGTCGAAAAACATCTGGCCGATTTCGGCGTGAAGGCACAGGTGGTCGCCGCCACGCCCGGCCCGGTCATCACCCGCTTCGAGCTGCAACTCGCACCGGGCGTGAAGGGTGTGCAGATCACCAACCTCTCCAACGACCTCGCGCGATCCTTGAGCGTCAGCCGCGTCCGTGTGATCGAGGTGATCGAGGGCCGCCCTTACGTGGGCATAGAAATCCCCAATCCGCGCCGCGATTTCGTGATGCTGCGCGAGATCATCGACTCTCCCGGCTATCGCAGTTCGGCCTCGCCGCTGACGATGGCGCTGGGCAAGGACATTGCCGGTCATCCCACCAGCGTCGATCTCGGTAAGATGCCGCACCTCCTGGTCGCTGGCACCACCGGCAGCGGCAAGAGTGTTGCGATCAACGTGATGATCCTGTCGATGCTCTACAAGGCGACGGCGGAGGAAGTGCGCTTCATCTTCATCGACCCGAAGATGCTGGAGCTCTCGGTGTATCAGGACATCCCGCATCTGCTCACGCCAGTGGTGACGGACATGAAGGATGCCGCCAACGCGCTGCGCTGGTGCGTGGCCGAAATGGAGCGCCGCTATCGCCTGATGACCGCGCTCGGCGTGCGCAATCTCGCCGGCATGAACAAGAAGGTGCTGGAAGCGCAGGCCGCGGGAGTGCCGATGCGCGACCCGATGTCCGCCGCTTCGCTTGATTTGTTCAGTGACGCACCCGGTGAGGTGAGATATCTCGAAGCCCTGCCGCACATCGTCGTCGTCATCGACGAGCTTGCCGACATGATGATGGTGGTCGGCAAGAAGGTGGAAGAACTCATCGCCCGCATCGCGCAGAAGGCACGCGCGGCCGGCATCCACCTGATCGTCGCCACCCAGAGACCCAGCGTCGATGTCATCACCGGCCTGATCAAGGCCAACATCCCCTCGCGCATCGCCTTCCAGGTCGCAAGCCCGATCGACAGCCGCACCATCCTCGATCTCAAGGGAGCCGAGACCCTGCTTGGCCACGGTGACATGCTCTACCGGCCTGTGGGTGCCTCCGCCGTCACCCGCGTGCATGGGGCTTTCGTCGATGACCATGAAGTGCACAAGGTGGTGGCTTATCTCAAGGGTGTTGCCGAGCCGAATTACGTCGATGGCATCCTCGCTGATGAGGAAGACCTGAAGGCCAAGGCCGACGAAGCCAGCAGCGATGCCGAGAAAGACCCGCTCTATGACCAGGCCGTGGCACTCGTGCTGGAGAGCCGCAAGGCCTCGGTGAGCTGGGTGCAGCGCAAGCTGAAGATCGGCTACAACCGCGCCGCGCGCATGGTGGAGTCGATGGAATCTGCGGGCCTCGTCGGGCCGAGTGGACCGGGCGGAAATCGGGAAATACTTGGTGGCTAGAGCATTTTTCGCTCAAGGGCCAACATCAAATCGTTGTCATTCCCGCGCCGGACTTCCCAGGAATTGCCAGCAATTCAAGGGGAATCGCGGAGGCGGGGATCCAGTTTTTCTTTCAGCTCCAGAGACCTACGAGCGAGAACTGGATTCCCGCCTACGCGGGAATGACAGATTCATGTGTATGCACTTAAACCAAAGTTGCTCTAGAAAGCCTGCGTTCACCTGCGCTTCAGACGATGCGCTCTCTCAAGTTCACGGATTGACCACGATGTTTCGCACCCTGCTGGCGACCTCACTGCTCTCGCTCACCCCAATCGCCCATGCCGAATCGGCCGAGGCCGCGCTCGCGCGCTTTCTCGATGGTGTGACCAGCTATCAAGCGAACTTCACGCAGGTGCAGACCGACGAGCGCGGCATGAAGATGCAGTCCAGCAGCGGCACGATGGCACTCTCGCGTCCCGGCAGGTTCCGCTGGCAGTACAACGCACCCAGCGAGCAGCTGATCGTCACCGATGGCAGCAAGCTCTGGCTTTACGACGAGGACCTGAAACAGGTCACCGTGCGTCCGGCCGAAGAGGCCTTGCAGGGGACACCTGCCGCGTTGCTGTCGCAGAAAAAGACCCTGACCGAGACCTTCACCGTCAGCGACGAGGGCGACGCCAACGGCGTGAACAAACTCAAGCTCGTGCCCAAGTCCAAAGACTCCGATTTTCAGGACGTGAGCCTGTGGCTGCGCAATGGCGCGCCTTTGCGCATGGTGTTCCGCGACACGCTCGGAGGCTCCACCGACATCGGGTTTTCCCAGGGCAAGACCAATACCAGACTCGATGCGGGCCTGTTCCGCTTCATCCCAGCCAAGGGTGTGGAAGTGATCGACGCCGAGCCCGCACCCTGAGCCATAGAATGGGCATATGCAGGCCCAGTCCAGATCCATCGCGCCGCTAGCGGAGCGCATGCGACCCCAGACCCTCGATGAGGTGCTGGGGCAGGTGCATCTGGTAGGCGAGGGCGGACCGCTGCGAGTGCTGCTGGATGCGGGCAAAACGCCCTCGCTGGTGTTCTGGGGACCGCCGGGTGTAGGCAAGACCACGCTTGCAAGGCTCATCGCACAGCATGTCGATGCGCAGTTCCTGACGCTCTCTGCGGTGCTCGCAGGCGTCAAGGACATCCGCGAGGCGGTGGTGAAAGCACAGGCCGAGCGTGAAGGTTTGCTGGCGCGCGCCACCATGCTGTTCATCGACGAAATCCATCGCTTCAACAAGGGTCAGCAGGATGCGCTGCTGCCGTTCGTGGAAGACGGCACGCTCACACTGATCGGTGCCACCACCGAGAACCCCAGCTTCGAGTTGAATGGTGCGCTGCTCTCGCGCGTGCGCGTGATGGTGTTGCGATCGCTCGAAGCCGAAGCCATCGAGCAGCTGCTGCAACGCGCACTCACCGATGCAGAGCGTGGCCTGGGTGCCGCCGCCGATGCCTTGCCTGCGGCTTGGCTCGCGCGCATCGCGCAAGCTGCCGATGGCGATGCCCGCAAGGGTTTGGTGCTGCTCGAAACGGCGTATGAGCTGGGTCGTGCCGAGAAGAAGCACGATGACGCGACGCTCGAAAAATTGATTGGTCGCGGATTCCGCCGCTTCGACAAGCAGGGTGAGAACCACTACGACCAGATCAGCGCGCTGCACAAATCGGTGCGCGGGTCTGATCCCGATGCCGCGCTGTATTGGCTGGCCCGCATGCTCGATGGCGGTGTCGATGCCGGCTATATCGCCCGCCGCGTGACGCGCATGGCCTACGAGGACATCGGCCTTGCAGACCCCCGCGCACTGCAACTCGCCATCAATGCCTGGGAGGCCTTCGAGCGCATCGGTTCGCCCGAAGCCGAGCTGGCGATTGCCGAGGCCGTCGTCTATCTGGCTGTGGCACCCAAGAGCAATGCGGTCTACACCGCCTTCAAGGCCGCGCAGGCGGCGGTCGCCGATCACGGCTCGCTCGACGTGCCACTGCACATCCGCAACGCGCCCACCAAGCTGATGAAAGACCTGGGCTACGGCAAGGGCTATCGCTATGACCACGAAGAAGCGGACGCCCACGCCGCAGGCCAGCAGTTTTTGCCGGACAAGCTGGTCGGCACGCAGTTCTACCAGCCGACCGAGCGCGGGCTTGAAGGGCAGATCGCCGAGAAGCTGCGGCAGCTGCGCACCCAACCCGCCAAGACGATAGCTCGTTGATGCGAGCCTGGATGGTGCTCGCCAGCGCCGCTTGTGCGCCCGGCGTATCGCAGGGCGGCAGCCTGTAAACTCTCGCGTCCCAAGAAACGCCTGAAAGCAGCAAGACCATGCTCGATCCCAAACGCCTGCGTGCCAATCCCCAGGAAGTTGCCGGCCAGCTCGCCCGTCGTGGCTATGTGCTTGAGGTCGCCACCTTTGAAAAGCTGGAGTCGCAGCGCAAGACCCTGCAAAGTGAGACTGAGGCACTGCAAGCCGCGCGCAACAAGGCCAGCAAGGAGATCGGCTTTGCCAAGGGCCGGGGTGAAGACGCCACACCGCTGTTCGAGCAGGTCGAAAACGCCAAGCTGAAACTGGCGGCCAACGAGTCCGCATTGAGCGCACTGCAAGCCGAGTTCGATGACTTTCTCGCCCGCCTGCCCAATATCCCGCACGCCTCGGTGCCGGACGGCAAGAGCGAAGCTGACAACGTCGAGCTGCGCCGCATCGGTACGCCGCGCGCCTTCGACTTCCCCATCAAGGATCACGCCGATCTCGGCGAAGCCCTTGGGCAGATGGACTTCGCCGCTGCGGCCAAGATCACCGGCTCGCGCTTCGTGGTGCTGCGCCGTGATCTAGCGCGAATGCACCGCGCGCTGACGCAATTCATGCTCGACACTCATACGCTAGAGCACGGCTACGAAGAGCTGTATGTGCCCTACATCGTCAATGCCGACTCGCTGCGCGGTACCGGCCAGCTGCCCAAGTTTCGCGAGGATCTGTTCGGCATCCAGCTCGCCGACCGCGACTGGGCCTTGATCCCCACTGCCGAAGTGCCGGTGACCAATCTGCTGCGCGACGAGATTCAGGATGCCGCTGCGCTGCCGAGAAAATGGGTGGCGCACACGCCCTGCTTCCGCAGCGAAGCCGGCTCTGGTGGCCGCGACATCAAGGGCATGATCCGCCAGCACCAGTTCGAAAAAGTGGAGCTAGTCTGGGCCGTTGAACCCGGCAAGTCCTGCGAGGCGCACGAGGCGCTGGTGGGCCACGCCGAGGCGATCCTGGAAAAGCTCGATCTGCCCTACCGCGTCGTCGTGCTCTGCACCGGCGATATGGGCGCGGGTGCGGCCAAGACCTATGATATCGAGGTGTGGCTGCCGAGCCAGAACACCTACCGCGAGATTTCGTCCTGCAGCAACTTCGAGGACTTTCAGGCCCGCCGCATGATGGCCCGTTACCGCGATCCGACGACCAAGAAGAACGAGCTGCTGCACACGCTCAATGGCTCAGGCCTTGCCGTGGGCCGCACGCTGGTCGCGGTGCTCGAAAATTACCAGCGTGCCGATGGCCGCATCGACGTGCCGATGGCCTTGCAGCCTTATCTAGGTGGTATGAAAGTTATCGGCTGATTCTGCTCATGCCCGCCTTCGCGGGAATCACAAGCTACTTATCCGCGACGCGCGTCAAAGACTGCCGCGCTGCGATCCTGCGCGGCCTGGTAAGGCAGGGGCCTGGCTTCGAGGGATAGCGCGGCCTGGCAGATCGCCAGGGGCTGATCCTCGCGCAGCGCGAACTCGCTGATGCCGCAACGCGCCATCATCGCCAGTTGATCGGCGACGACTGCCGCGCCAGTGGCACGCAGCCTGCCCGGGTAGCCGGCACGGTCGCGCAGGCGGCGGGCCTGTGAGTAAGCGCGGCCATCGGCAAAGCCGGGGAAATCCAGCACCAGCATCGGTCGGGCGAGCAGCGCGGCATCGAGCACGAGCACATCGCTGGTGTTCGGCAGCTGCACCGCCACCGCGCCCGCGTGCACAGCCAGCACGTCGGCCTGCGCCTGCCAGCGACTGAGGCTGACGATGACCGCAGCCACCGGCGGCAGCTCGGCATCATCGGCCAGTGCAAGATAGAGATCCCGGATCGGCTGGCCCAGGGCATCCAGCAGCAGGCTCATGCGGCTTCTCCGGCGGCAGCCACCGGATAGAGCGCGGCCTTGAACGGCGGCATGCCGACGCGCTGGTAGCAGGCGAGGAAGCTCTCGTCTTCGTTGGCGCGCAGCTCGAGATAAGTGTGGACGATGGTCTGTATGGCATCGGCGATGTGCTCGCGGCCTACCGATGGGCCGGTGCGATCGCCCAGGCTGGCCTTGTTTTCAGACGAGCCGCCGAGCGTGATCTGGTACCACTCCTCGCCTTTTTTATCGACGCCCAAAATGCCGATGTGGCCGACGCTGTGGTGGCCGCAGCCGTTCATGCAGCCGGACATGTTGAGCTTGATCTCGCCGATGTCGTGCTGGTAGTCGAGCGACTCGAAGCGGTCGAAGATTTCCTCCGCCACTGCAATCGAGCTGGCATTGCTGAGCGAGCAGAAGTCGAGGCCGGGGCAGCAGATGACGTCGGTCAACAGGCCGATGTTCGGGGTGGCCAGGTCGAGTTTCACCAGCGCCTGCCAGAGTGGATAGAGATCGGCCTGGCGCACATCGGTGAAGACCAGATTCTGGTTGTGCGTGGCGCGCAGCTCGCCGAAGGAATAGCGGTCGGCGAGATCGGCAATCGCATCCATCTGCTGGTGCGTGACATCGCCGGGGGCGATGCCGCGTGCCTTGAGCGAGAGGAAGGCAATGGCGTAACCGGGCTGACGATGTGCCTTGAGATTGCGCTTGGCCCACGCCGCAAAAGCGGAATCTTTTGCGAGGTGTTCGGCATAGCTGGTGTCGCTGGCGGTGGATGCCTCGTAGTCAAAGCTGGTGAAGAAGGACTGAAAGCGTGCGATGTCCGCGCGCTTGAGCTTGAGTGGGCCGTCCTTGATGGTGGCCCACTCGGCCTCGACCATTTCCTTGAACTTGGCGAGGCCCGTCTCCTTCACCGTGATCTTGATGCGCGCCTTGTAGATGTTGTCGCGGCGGCCAAGCAGGTTGTAGACGCGCAGGATCGCCTCGCTGTAGCTGAGCAGGTCTTCTTCCGGCAGCCATTCGCGGATGACCTGGCCGATCACCGGCGTGCGACCGAGGCCACCGCCCACCACCATCTCGTAGCCGATCTCGCCAGCGGCGTTCTTGATGATGTGCACGCCGATGTCATGTACCTGGGTTGCCGAGCGGTCGGTGGTCGAGGACGAAAACGCGAACTTGAATTTGCGCGGCAGCCAGTTGAACTCCGGGTGCTCGGTGGCCCACTGGCGCGTCAGCTCGCAGTAGGGGCGCGGGTCCACCAACTCATCCCTCGCCACACCCGCGAGGTGATCTGCGGTGACGTTGCGGATGCAGTTGCCGCTGGTCTGGATCGCGTGCATTTCCACCGTCGCGAGGTCGGCAAGGATGTCCGGCACGTCCTCGATCTTCGGCCAGTTGAACTGGATGTTCTGCCGCGTGGTGAAGTGACCGTAGCCCTTGTCGTATTTGCGCGCGATGTGCGCCAGCATGCGCAGCTGCTTGGCACTGAGCGTGCCGTAGGGGATGGCGATGCGCAGCATCGGGGCGAAGCGCTGCACATAGAGGCCGTTGCGCAGACGCAGATGGCGGAACTCATCGGCGGGCAGTGTGCCTGCAAGGTAGCGCGCGGTCTGGTCGCGGAACTGTGCGACGCGGGCGTTGACGAGGGCTTGGTCGAATTGGTCGTAGCGATACATGGGTTACTCCGTCCGCGAGCCAATGGGTTTTCGCGGGCGCGAAGGGTAACAAGCCTGTACAGGCATATGAATAGACCGAATACACAACCGTAGGGCGGGTCGGAACCCGCCAATGCCTCAGTAGCAGTCTCGACCTGCCCTGCAGAAGGTGCAACCGCTACAGCGTGCTTTGCACCTTCACCCGCCTCGCCACCTCGCTGCGACGCGCATCGGCATCGGGCAGGGCGGCAATGCCATCGACCAACTCCTTGCCCAGGTGCGCGGCAAACAGCTGCATGAAGTCGTACATGAAGGTGCGCAGGAACAGGCTGCGACGGAAACCGATGTGGGTGGTCGAGGGCTCGAACAGGTGGCTGGCATCGAGCTGTACCAGATCACGGTCGGTGCGCGCATCCCAGGCCATGTTGGCGATGATGCCCACGCCCATACCGGCCCGCACATAGGTCTTGATGACGTCGGCGTCGACGGCGGTGAGCACCACATCGGGCTTCAGGCCCGCGCCGGCAAAGGCCTGGTCGAGCTTGCTGCGGCCGGTGAAGCCGAAGGTGTAGGTGATGATCGGGTACTCGCTCAAGGCCTTGAGCGTCAGTTTTTTCACCGAAGCCAGCGGATGCGAGGGCGGCACCAGCACGCAGCGGTTCCAGTGGTAGCAGGGCAGCATCACCAGCTGTTCGAAGTGGTGCATGGCTTCGGTGGCGATGGCGAAATCGGCCTCGCCCTCGGCAGCCATCTTCGCAATCTGCGGCGGCGAGCCCTGGTGGATGTGCAGCGCCACCTTGGGGTATTTCTGGCGGAAGGCCTGGATCACCTTGGGCAGGGCATAGCGCGCCTGCGTATGGGTAGTGGCAATGGTCAGATCACCCTCGTCGGTCTGGCGGAACTCGCGCGCGACGTTCTTGATGTTCTCGCTTTCGGCGATGAGCTTCTCGGCGTAATCGAGAATGCGTTTGCCGGCTGGCGTGATCTCCGACAGGTGCTTGCCATTGCGCACGAAGATGTCGACGCCCAGCTCATCCTCCAGCAGCTTGACCTGCTTGGAGACGCCGGGTTGGCTGGTGTGCAGCGCCTCGGCGGCGGCGGTGACATTGAGGCCGCGTTTGGCGACTTCGAGTACGTAATGGAGCTGGCGGATTTTCATCGGTGAGTTCTCTCAAAGCGGCATATCAACACACGATTGACTCTACACTTTCGCCATGAACGATCACACTACCAATCCCTGGCTGCCCATCACCCTGCGACTGGCGGGTGCGCGCGTGCTGGTGGTGGGGGGTGGCGAGGTCGCCGCGCGCAAGGTGCGGCTGCTGCTCAAGGCCGCACCGTGCATCGAAATCGTCGCGCTCGAATTGAATGCCGAACTGGGCGCACTCGTCGAGCAAGGTGCAATCACCGTCAGCGGCACCGCCTTCGACGCTGGCCTTGTGCAAGGCTGCCGACTGGTGATTGCGGCGACCGATGACCGCGAGTTCAACCGCCGCATTGCCGCTGCCGCAGACGCCGCCAACGTGCCGGTCAACGTGGTGGATGATCCTGCTCCATCGAGCTTCATCACCCCGGCGCTGGTCGAGCGCGCGCCGCTGTGGGTGGCGATCTCCAGCGGTGGTGCCGCACCCGTGCTGGCGCGGCGGCTGCGCGAGCGCATCGAGGCGCTGCTACCTGCAGGCTATGGGCGCCTGGCCGCGTTCATGGAGCGCCATCGCCCAGGTGTGAAAGCGCTCGCCGTCGAGCAGCGCCGTGCGCTGTGGGAGCAATTTCTCGATGGCCCAGGCCCGGAGCGCCTCTTGGTGGGCGACGAAGCCGCTGCAGCTATCGAGCTGGAAAGTCTCATCCAGGGCGAACCTGCGCGCGGCGAGGTGTACCTGGTCGGCGCTGGCCCCGGCGATCCTGATCTGCTCACCTTCCGCGCCCTGCGCCTGATGCAGCAGGCCGACGTCGTGCTGTTCGACCGTCTCGTCTCGCCCGCCATCATGGAACTGGTGCGCCGCGATGCCGAGCGCATCTTCGTCGGCAAGAAGCGCAACCAGCACACGGTGCCGCAGGACGAGATCAACAGCGAGTTGGTGCGCCTCGCTTTAGCGGGCAAGCGCGTGCTGCGACTGAAAGGGGGTGATCCCTTCATCTTCGGGCGTGGCGGCGAGGAGATTGCCGAACTCTCCGGCCATGGCATCGCCTTCCAGGTGGTGCCCGGCATCACGGCTGCCAGCGGCTGCGCGGCCTACGCGGGCATCCCGCTCACCCACCGCGATTACGCGCAGAGCTGCATCTTCGTGACCGGCCACGCACGCGCCGATGGCACGCTGAACCTGCATTGGGATCAGCTGGCGCGACCCGGCCAGACGGTGGTGTTCTACATGGGGGTGGTGACTCTGCCGCGCGTCTGCGCCGAGCTGATGGCACATGGCCTGCCTGCCGACTGGCCGATTGCGCTGGTGGAGGATGGCACCCAGCCGACCCAGCGCGTGGTCATCGGCACACTGGCGGATCTGCCTGCGAAAGTCGCTGCCGCTGCGTCCTCGGGTGCGAGCCTCGTCATCGTCGGCGAAGTGGTGCGACTGCGTGAGCAGCTGGGGTGGTTTCAGCCTCGATCCACGACCTGACCGGATTCAATCCCGGGCTTCAAGCCGGCCCATAAAGCAATTTCATGCGCTGCATTTCCTTGTCCATGAAGTTGACCCAGGTCGCGCCATCCTTGACGGTATCGCTGTATTGCAGCGCGGCCTGGAAGGCGGCCTTGGCTTCGGCGTATTTTTTCTGGTTGTAGAGCGCATTGCCGATCTGCATTTGCAGGCTGCCGGGCCGCTCCACGTTCTTGGCCTGCGTGGCGCTGCGGTATGCGGTGACCGCCTCGGCCCACTGCCCCAGCCTGAGGTGCGCCTGGCCCAGATAGACGTAGTGCTTCGCCTCACCACTCAGGGCCGAAAGCTTGGCGAGTGCGGTGATCTCCGCCTTGTGCTCCTTCGACAGGCTCAAGGCCTGCGCATACAGCTGCAGCGTGAGCGGCGTCTCGTTCAGCAGCTGCTTGTCGAAGCCCTTTTTCAGCACCTGCACGGCGGCGAAGGGCGCGTCATTGAGCAGATACAGCCGCGCCAGATTCAGCAGATCGCTGTCCTTCGTCAGTGCACCCGCCTCGTAGTTGGCGCGCAGCACACTGAGCTGCTGATCCTGCTTCTCGGCCAGCCCGTAGAGGCCCGCCAGCTGCATCCAGTAGCTGAGTTTCGGCCAGCGCTGCACCATGGTTTCGAGCACCTTGGCGGACTTGAGATAGTCCTTCTGCTCATAAAAGGCAGCACGTAGCAGTGACAGCCAGCTCTCCTTCGGCGGCAGACCCTTCTGCTTGGCGAGCTTGAGCGCGTCGAGCGTGACCTGCTCGGCCTTGGTGTATTGCTTGAGCTGGTACTGCGCCTGCGCGATCAGGATGTGGGCATCCGGCTTCACGTCCGGTGCCAGCGTCATCCACTTCTGCATCACCTTCACGGCCTGGGCGTATTCGCCGGTGGCAAACGAAAGCTGGGCAATGCCGTAGAGCGTGTTGCTGCGCATCAGCTCGGGCAGCTGCTTTTGCCGCAGCACGTTCTTGTAGGCCTCCATCGTGCCCTTGCTGTCGTCGAGCGCGTAGTAGAGGCTGGCCTTGAAGTTCCAGTAGGTGGCTTTCTCGTAGTCGTTGAGCGAGTCGTACCGGGGCTTCAGCTCGTCGAGCTTCGCCATCGCTCCCTGGTGGTTCTTGACGTCGTTGAGGGCCTGCGCTGCCTCGAAGACGGCGTAGGCCTCCTTGCCGAGCGCCTGGGTCTTCCTGGTCTGCGGCTTGCCCGCCGGTGCGGCGGCGGCTGGCCTGGCCTTGTCCTGTGCCGCGAGGCTGAGCGGCAGCAGGGCGGTGAGGCCGATCATGAGTGCAGTGAGCGTGCTGCGCATCAGCCTGGCCCCTTCTTGCCTTTTTCGATGGCGAAGGTCAGCACATGCTGCACGCCGCTCACCGCGATGGGCTTGCCGTTCTCGACGCGCGGTTTGTACTTGAAACGGAGCACCGCACGGCTCGCAGCCTCGTCGAAGATGCCCTTGGGCTCCGACTCGATCACGACCGGATCGACGACTGCGCCCGTGGGCGTGACGGTGAAACTCAAGAGCACATAGCCCTCGATGCCACGCTCCTGCGCGCGACGCGGATACACCGGCTCGACCTTGACGATGGGCAGATAATCGCCATCGCTGGCGAGATCGTTCTTCGACAGCGACAGACCAGTGCCGACCTCGACTTGGGTATCCACCCCCATCGGCCCCATCGGCAGGTTCAGGGCCGTGCTGGGGCCCTCCACTTTCGACTGCTGGATGCTCAGCGCCTGCGGCGAGGCTTCCGGCTTGTTGGGCTTCTCCGGTTTTGGTTTCTCACGCGGACGAGTCTCCAGCTCGAATTGCTTGTTCAAGCGCACGAAGTCGATGGTGGCCATCGTCTCACCACTCAAGGCCGCGGGGCCATGCGCGCTCATTAGCGAATGCAGGCCACCGAAGTATGCGAGGCTGAAAGCCAAGCCCAGTGCAATGGCGATGATGAAGCGCGGTGCCGACCCCAGCCGCGAGGGCGGTGGCATGGCATGGCGTGGGGGCAGGCGGATGACGGCTTGCATGGTCGTCTCAGCCACCCTGCGCCAGCGTGGCAAGTGACACCGACTCGATGCCGCCCGAGCGCACCTGGTCCATCACCTTCACCAGCACGCCGTTCTCAGCCGTCTTGTCGGCCGTGATGATCACCGTGTCTTCCGGCCGTTCGGCGTGCATGCGCTCAATGGTGGCGCGCACTTCCGGCAGCGTGACCTTACGGCGATCCATCCAGATGTCGCCATTCGGCCGGATGGCGATCAGGATGTTGCCGTTCTCCTTGTATTCGGCGGTGTAGGCTTCTTCCTGCGTCACCTTCACACCCGTCTGCTTCACAAAGCTCGTCGTGATGATGAAGAAGATGAGCAGGTTCATGATGAAGTCGAGCATCGGGGCGAGATCAATCTCGGCCATGCCTTCTTCCTCGACGTGTTTGCGTCCGCGCACGGTCTATCCCCCGGTCGAGGCGATGGAGACATCAAGCACGCCGCCGAGGCGCACCTGATCCATCACCTGCACCAGCACGCCGGTGGCGGACTTGGAGTTGGCGACGACGATCACCGGACCTTCCGGGTTTTCGGCCTTGAAGCGTTCGACGTTGGCACGCACCGCGCGCACGTCGATGGGTCGTTTTTCGATGGAAATCTCACCGCCGTTGTGCAGCACGATGTAGAGCGTCTTGTCGTCCTTCTTCTGATCCTGCGGCGTGCTCTGGTTGCTGGCGGCCGGGCGCGACAGCGAGAAGCCGACCTCCTTCACGAAGACCGCCGTGATGATGAAGAAGATCAGCAGGTTCATCACGAAGTCGAGCATCGGGGCCAGGTCGATGGCCCCTTCGCTCTCGGCGTCGCCACGGTGGCGTCTCATGCGCATGGCGTTCTCCTAATACGTGAATTGATCGCCCAGCCACTCGGTCAGCCGTTTTGCTTTGGCCTGGAAGTAGTAGGCGGGATACATGCCGGAGATGCTGACGACGAGTCCGGTGAGCGTGCAGTTCATGGCCTCGGAAACGCCGCTGGACATGGTGCGGGCATCGGCGGAGCCGAGTGCTGCCATCGAGTCGAAGACTGCGAGCATTCCCGATACCGTGCCGACCAGCCCAAGCAGCGGTGCGAGCGGCACCATCACTTTGAGCGTGGGCATGTTGGCGACCATGTTGGCGTTGAGACGCGAGATCATCGCGCGACGAATCTGGTGCGCCGACCAGCTGTCGTGATCCTCGCGCGCATGCCACTCGGCCAGCGCGCGGCGCGCTTCGGACGGCAGCACCACCTTGAAATACCAGAGCCGCTCGAAGATCAGCCCCCACATCAAGACGCTGGTGAGAAAGATCCACAGCACATAGATGCCGCCGGCATGGAGCAGCGCCAGAAAGCCCTCGAAAGGGCCTTGCAGCAGTTCAGCCACGGGCAGGCGCTCCGCCGAAGTCGTCTGGCGTGGGCGTGGGGTCGATGCGGGTCTTGCGCACGCTCATCGGCGTGCTGGGCGTGGCAGCAGCCACCCCAGGCCCGCCCGTGCCACTAGCGCCATTGTGCGTCGCCGCACGGGCTTCGAGAGTTTCCGCCAGGAGACCCGTGCTCTGCTCGTCGAGAATCTGGATGATGCGCTTGGAGCGCGAGGCGAGTGCGGCATTGACGAAGAGCAGCGGAATGGCAATGCCCAGACCCAGCACCGTCGCAATCATGGCCTTGCCGATACCCGCCGCCATGAGTTTGGGATCGCTCGATCCCGATTCGGTGATGCTCTGGAAGGTCTCGATCATGCCGAGCACGGTGCCGACCAGGCCGAGCAGCGGGCCAGCCGCTACCACTAGCTTGATGAGGCTCTGGAAACGCTCGATGGGGGGCAGCTCGCGCAGCACCGCTTCGGAGATGCGCAGCTCGACCACTTCGGCCTCGTCCCCAGCCGCCGGGGCCTTGTCGCCCTTGAAGCTCAAGAGCACGCGGCCGAGGGGGTTGTTGGCGCTGAGCTTCTTGATGTGGGCGAGCTGGCGGTTGACCTTGAAGCTGATGATGTTGAGGTAGATGAATTGGTAGATCGCAGCCACCGCGCCGATGAAGCCGACGCCGAGAATCACGATGGCTTCCCAGCCACCGACGGCGATGCGCTGCTTCAAGCCGGGTCGCTGGGCGAGCAGGCCGAGCAGCACGCCACGGGTCGGGTCCACCACCATGCGCTGGTAGCCCTCGGTGGCGGCGCTGAAGTTTTTGGCCAGTTCGGCGGCATCGCCTTCCGGCTGCTTGGGCGGCGAGGTGAGGGCGTTGACGCCGGGTTTGAACTCCAGATAGTTGCCATCGGCAATCGCCACGAAAGGGCCGATGCGGGTGACGGTCTTTGCGCTCTCGATGCCGCCGGCATCGGCGACACTCGCCTTGAAGCGGGTGATCTTGCCGGTCTCGGTCATCTCCCGCTGCATCTCGAACCAGAAGGCTTCGATGTCTTCCATCGGTGGCAGCGTCTTGGTCTGGGCCAGCTGGTCGATCTTGGCAATGCGCTCGTTGTACTGGGCGCTGATGAGGGAGTTGCGGGCCACTGACGAGAAATCACCGGCGGTCTGGCGCAGCACGCCGAACAGTTCGCCGAGGTTGCCGGTCTTGATCTTCAGTGAGTCCTGCAATTCCGTGAGGGTCTTTTCGTTGGCCTCGAACTGCTTGCCGAGCGTGGCGGACTCGGCTTCGGCGTTTGCCTTCTCGCGCTCGGCCGTCGCCAGGAGGCTGGCCTGCTGGTCGCGCGCGGCCTTGAACTTGGCAATGCGGGCGGCGTTGATCCTGTTGTCGCGGGCGCGGGCGGTGCGGGTACGTTCGAGCAGTTCGTCGAGGCTCTTGGCGTCGCTGGTGGCAGGTTTCTTGGTTGTCGCGTCTTGCGCGGATGCAGAGAGCGGGAAAATGAGGGAAGTCGAAAGGGACAGCGCGGCGATCGACAGCGCGGTGGCGAGGCTATTAGCGAGACGCATCTTCCTTGCCTCCCTTGGCAGCGAGCGTGGGGGCGATGATGAGGTTGGGTGAGACCTGCTTCCTGGCGATCTTCAAACCCTCGCGAACGTCGTCGCGGTAACGGTCGTCGCGCACGAAGGCTTTCTTCTCGACATCCCAATACCCAGTCTCGGCCTTGTCGGGGGTTTGATACATCAGGCCGACGCGGCCGACGCGCAGAAACTCGACGACCTTTTCACCCAGCTTGCCTTCGTAGCCTTCGAGCGTGCGGCCGTATTCCATCTCGACCTGGTAGCTCTCGACGATACGACGATACTTTTCGCTGGTGGTGACATCGGCGCGGTTCATCATGTCGCGCAGCTTCTGGATGCGGCCCTGACGCTCTTCGGGCAGGAACGGCACGTCGAGATCAACAAAGGCTTCGAGCGTGTCGAGCATCTTCTGCATCAGCGGCAAAATCTCGCGGTTGGTGCGCTCGACTTCAAAACCTTCCTTGCGAACGCTGTCCATCTCGGACTGCTGGCTCGCCAGCTGGGCACGCAGCTGCTGGTTGTAGATGCGCAAACCGTCGGTTTCGCGCAGGACGTTCTGGTAGTCCTGCAATAGCGTACCGCGCTCGTCGTCGAGCGCGTCCACCTTGGCCTGCGTCTCAGCCTGCGCCGAGAGCCAGCTCTTGCTTTCGTCAAAGAGCGGGGTGAGATCGGCAGCGGAGGCCAGCCCCACCGCGCCCAGGCACAGCAGCAGCGGAATGCGCATCATCGGAACTCCCTTCACTGACTTCATTTCTGCTCTCCAGTCATGGGCTGCCGCTGCTGACGGCGCGCCGCCAGGAACAGGATCGGGATCGACAGCACTCCGACGCTCTGGGTCAGCAGAATCGCCCAGGTGATCGGCTGCGAATGTCCGGCGGCGGCGAAATGGTCGGCCAGCCAGCCCACCGTGGCATTGCCGCCGCCGGCGCCGATCAGCGCTGCCACCAGAAAGAACAGTGCCACCGCCGAAGCGCGGTGCTGGGCGGGCACCTGTTCCTGCGCCAGGGTGACGGCCGGGCCGTAGAGCAGCATCGAGAACATCGAACCCACAAACGCCAGCACGTAGAAAGACACGCTGTGTGCCTCGGCCAGCCGGTAGGCCAGTGCCAGCGGCAGGGTCAGCAAAAAGGCCCAGGCCAGGAACTTCAGCCGTCCGGCGACGAAGCGCCGCTCCGCCCAGTCGCAGCCGATGCCGCCTGCGACCGCGCCGAGCACGCCGCCGACCAGGAAGATCAGGCCGATCTCCTTCTGCGCCTGCACTGCGCTGTAGCCGCGCTCCTTCACCCACCACAAGAGGTCGAGCACGCCCGCACCCTGGGCAAACACCATCGCGGTCAGGCCCAGCATGGTCAGCAGGAACACCGGGTTGCTGGAAAGCTCGTGGCGCATCGCGCGATAGCTTTCCGCGAACGAACCCCTGGCCTGGCCTGCGGCGGCCGCCTGCTGCTCGCGCGAGGGATCACGCATGAACAGCCAGACCAGGAGTGCTGCCGCCACGCCGATGCCGCCCAGCAGCAGAAAGCCGCCGCGCCAGCCCAGTGTCGGCCCCACGGCAGCGGCGAACATGAAGCTGCCGCCGATGCCGACCGGCAGCGCCAGATAGTAGAAGCCGCCGGCAAAGGCGCGCCGCGCGGCCGGGTAGCGCTCGCCCAGCATCGACAGTGCCGCCGGCGAGAGGCAGGCCTCGCCGACGCCGATCAACATGCGCGCCGCCGCCATCTGCCCGAAGTTGCGCGCGAGGCCCGTGGCGGCGGTCAGCGCGCTCCAGAGGGCCAGGCCCGCCGCGATCAATTTCGGCCTGTGGACGCGATCCGCCAGCGAACCCATGAACAGACCAATGACGGTGTAGACGGTGGTGAACACCACCCCCGTCAGCAGACCGAACTGCAAGTTGGAGAGGCCCAGCTCCGGAATGATGGCGGTCGAGAAACTGATGATGAGATAGCGATCCGCCCAGTTGAGGACGTTGAGCAGGGTGAGTGCGATCAGGAGACCGGTGGCACTGCGTGGCGAAGAGGTCATGGCTTTGGGCTGCTGGTGGGGATCAGGGGGAGGATCAGATGCGAGGCGTGTTCGGCATCGTGGAAAATTTGCTGACTGGCTGGCTTCAATACGGTGGCGCTCACACCCAGCTCGCCGGTGTTGGGATTGCGGTCATAGCGCGGGAAATCGCTGGAGGTGACCAGCACCTGCAGGCGATGACCGGCATGCAGCAGGAGCGAGGTGGCTGCCAGGGTGATGTCGTAGCGCAGCACCGCGCCCGGCTCGACCAGTCGTGGGGTCGTCAGTGACTCGCGGTAGCGCGCGCGCAGCACGCCATCGCAGACGTTGTAACTCCGGCCATCGGGATGCACATCGCAGAGCTTGATGACCCAGTCGGTATCGGGGGCGGAGCTGGCGGCGTAGAGCACGAGGCTGACCGGGCCGGTCAGCTCCATGTCCTCGGTCAAAGGCTCGCTGGTGTAGGAGAGCACGTCGCTACGCGACAGGATCGGGGCCTGGTCCACCGGCCCGCGCCGGTAGGTTGCTGGCATCAGCAGCGGGCCGCCGCAGGTGGGGCAGGGATCGTGGGGATCGTAGACGTAGGCATCGGGCGTTTCTGCCGCTGCGGGCATCGCAAAACTCAAGTGTCCGCCCGCGCGCAGGTACAGCGGCGTGTAGCGGGTGCGCGCCAGGGGCCATTCCTGCTCGTCGCGCCAGCGGTTGAGGCCCTGAACGAAAATCCTGACTGGTGCTTCCGCATCGATGCCGTTCGGTTTTTGCTGGAGCCAGCGGTCGAACCAGCGCAGCTGCAGGCCGGTGAGGTCTTCGCGCAAGTCCAGTAGTTGGCCGCTGGCGCGCAGGCCGAAGTCGAGATCGCCGACCGTGCTCTGGAACATGGCATGTGCCCAGGGGCCGATGACGATGCGGGTCGCTGCTCGTGCCAGCTCGCTGCCCGCCCCGCTCTTCATGCGCGTGAAGTGTTCGAGATCGGCGGCGAGCAGCAGGTCGTGCCAGCCCGCGATGATGAGCGCGGGCACCTGCACGTCGGCGTGGCGGTTGGCGGGCAGGAAGCTTTCCGTCCAGGCATCCGGCGTCGGGTGTTGCAGGGTGTCGAAGAAGAACGGCAGAAACTTGCCATCGCCCGGCTGCGCAGGCGGGAAAGTATTCAGCGGCAGATGCCGCACGCGCGCCTCGTAGTCGTCACTGTCTTCCACCAGCTGCAGAAAGGCGGGCCACAGGTCCGGCTGCCCCCGCTTGCCGCGCAGCAGGGCGGCAGGGCCGATGGCCTGCAGCGCCCAGGTGACGAACAGCCCCCAGTGGAGCGCGCCGCCGCGCCAGAGGTGGTCGCGCCAGAAGTCGCAGGGTGCGGTGGTCGGCGACAGCGCCCTGAGTGCCGGTGGTGCCGTCGCCGCCGCCTGCCAGCTGGTGCCGCCCATGTAGGAAAGACCATAGATGCCGACTTCGCCGTTCGACCAGTCTTGCGCGGCGGCCCAGGCGATGGTGTCGTGGCCGTCGTCGAACTCGTCGCGGTAAAAGTAAAAAACATCGCCGTCCGAGGCCCAGCGCGCACGCACGTCCTGGATCACCAGCACATAGCCCGCCGCCGCCGCACGCAGTGGGTCGAGCGTCAGCGCGGTCAGCGCGAGCAACTCCTTGTTGTAGGGCGTGCGCTGGACCAGCACCGGGTAGCGGCCAGGCTCGGCCGGCCGGTAGATATCGGCACGCAGCAGGGTGCCATCGCGCATCGTGGCCGACACGTTTTTTTCGACCAGGATGGTACTCATGGCTTGATTCTGCGGCGGCACAGCGCGGCCAGCAGCAGCAGGCCCGCCGCAAAAGCCCCGCCGCGCGCGGTCGGCAAGACAGGCTGGACGGCTTCCGCCGCCTCGATGAAGGCGCGGTAGTCGGCGACGATGGCAGGGTCCAGTCGCAGGTCGTTGTGATAGGTGCCGGGATACTCGCGGTTGACCGCACCCTTCAAGGCCGGGCTTTGCGCATATTGCGGGCCGGCGAACGCGGGATCAGCACCACCGGTGCCGTCGTACACCGTCAGCCAGCGTGCCGGCGCGTAGGTTTCATCGGCCCCCAGAGGCCCGTTGAGGGTGGCGAGCCAGGGCGTGCCGGCGGCAATCTCGTCGCAGGAATTGAGCTGGCCCTGCGAACCTTCGGGACAGAAGCTGGTGCCGTGGTTGCCACCGGCGATGGCGACGAAGGCGACCAGATCACGACGCAGCTCCGGGTGTTTTTTGAGTGTCTGGCGCGCCAGCGTCACGCCCAGCGAATGGGCGGCGATGGAGAACTGCCGCGAACCGGTGTAGGCACGCACCGCGACGATGAAATCGTGGAGGTCTGGCACGTTGATGTCGTTGCTGGTGACGCGCGAGACGCCATCCTGACCCAGCTCCATGTGCTCCTGGTCGCGTTCCGGGTTGGCGGTCGCCAGCGCGCTGCCGTTGTTGGCGCCCAGGCCGTTGTAAGACAGCGCCCATAGTTCCTGGTCGCTCCAGCCGGCCACGCGGAACTGCTCGCGCACCGGGTACCAGTCGGCATGATCGACGTTGTTGCCATGCACGAAAATCACCGGCACATGCCGGAGCGGCGCGCCCTTTTTCACGCCGCCGAAGCCGCCGAGTGCAAAGCCCCATTCGTGATCGACCAGGGCGGGAAAGCCTGCCGCGAAGCGCACTTTCGCCGGGCCTTGCGGGCGTAGATGACCACCCGCGTGATCCGCCCACAAGCCCTGCGGCAATAGCAGCAGCATGGCGAAGAGACTGTGGATCGGGCGTGGCCGCATGGGTTTCTCTGTAGCCCCTTCAGCGAGCGGCCTGCGCTGCCAGAAACTCGCCCAGCACCTGGTTGAACGCCTCCGGTCGCTCCAGCGGCAGCGCATGGTGCGAGTTGGGCACCACTGCCAGCGTGGCATTCGGCAGCAGCGCGATGTACTCCTGCTTGAACGACACCGGCGTGTAGTCCTGGTCGGCGCTGATGATCAGCGTCGGGCAATTGAGGCTGGCGAGCTGCTCCTTCACGCTCCAGCCGATCAGGCCTTTGAGGGAGGCAGTGTAGGCCGCCTGGTCGTTGCGCGAGATGCGCTCGACAAAGGTGTCGCGCAGCTGCTGGTGCGCCGGATCGGGGAAGAGTTTCTTGCTGATGATCTTCGACATCGTCGGCAGGCCGAACAGCTTCAGGATCAACAGCCGCAGGCCGATCACCGACTTCTCCCTGAAGGTCTTCAGGATCATGTACGGCGCGCTGTTGACGATGGTCATGCTGCTGAGCCGCTGCGGCGCATCCACCGCCAGCTGGAAAGCCACCGCGCCTCCCATCGACAGCCCCACCACATGCGCCTTGGCAATGCCGAGGTGATCCAGAAGAGCCAGCACATCCGCCGCCATCTGCGGGATGCTGTACGGGCCTTTCGGTGTCCCCGAACGTCCATGCCCGCGCAAGTCCACGGTGATGACGCGGTAGCTCAGAGCGAATACAGGCTGCTGGTATTCCCAGTCCAGGCCGCTGGAGCCGAGGCCGTGGATGAACAGCAGCGGCGCGCCGCTACCTTCCTCGTCGTAGTGGAGGTTCAGGTCTTTGAGCTTGAGCAGGGGCATGGGGGTTCCGGGGTGATGGTGGCAGCGGCTCAGTACTGGTCGAACCAGGCCTTGATGCCGGAGGTGCCGAGGTTGTCCACCGTCAGCGCATGGCCGCCGGGGTTCTCCAGTTTCTGGGTGGTAAAGGCACCCTGCACCAGCTTGTTGAAGTAGGCATACATGGTGCTGATCGGCACGATGCCGTCGTTCTGGCCGTGCCAGAACTTGGTCGGCGGATGGTTGGTGGGCAGCGTCGGGATCGTGCCGCAGGAGTACGAGCAGGTGGCGTACGAGGCGGCGACGATCCCCAGTGCCTTCCAGGTATTGGCGTTGCCGGTGCCGCTGTTGTAGGTCACGGCCATGCGGCTGCTGTTGAAGCCGCCGCTGGAGATGCCATAGGCGTAACGCTTGTTCATGTTGTACTGCGAGGCCGCACCATAGCTGCCGCCCTTGATCTCGGCGAAGAAATCCGGGAAGAACTGGGCATCGCAGCTGGCGCTGTAGGGCGACACGGTGTTGGTGTGCCAGGCCTGCACCCAGCCGTAGGTGGCGGGTGGGTCAGCGACGATCACCGCATATTTCTTGCCGCCATTGGGCGCGTCGAGCAGCTCGCGGATGATCTGCGGCTCGTATTCCATGCCGTAGGCCTCGCCGTAGTCGCGGTCGAAGGCGTGGTTGTAGTCAGTCGGCTGGGTGCCGGCAAAATAGAACGCCACTGGCCAGCCACCGGCGGGCGGTGTGCCTTCCGGCACCTGCCAGCGCACGGCGCGGGGGATGTAGTAACCGCCGCACCAGTAGTAGTTGTATTGCTTGGTGTGGGTGCAACTCCAGCCGCTGGCGTTCTGTGTGCAGCGTGCGGCTTCGGCATCCTGGGGCAGGACAATGGCGGCGGCGCCGGACAGTGCAAGCGCCAGCAGCAGGGTGTTGACGAATGCGGCGAACACGGCTTTCACACGGCGTGCGAACGGCATCATTGCCGCCACCACAGCAACCGGACGGACTCTATTCATGGGTGATCTCCTTGTGTGAGCTGGGGGTGGGTTGTGCAAAAAAACGTGATCGGTACGGATCGTCGCCGTCGGCTGCTTCGGCCTTGTGCGGCAGGGCTCATGACGCGGTGCATGCCCTGCCGTTGGCAGGCAGGGCATGCGAAAGCAGAAACTCGAAGCTGGGCGTGGACACATCCGGCCCCAGTGGATCCGTCAGTGCCGCGTCGCGCGGCGAGCCATTGGGTGTGGCGTTCGACCACATGTGCCCTGAGCCTTCGATCAGCCAGTGCAGTGCCAGCAGGCAGCCGCTGGCATCGGTGTAGCGGTCGATCACCGAGCTGCGCCCGCCGGGCTTCTGGTTGCGCTCGGTGCCCGCGCTCACCCGGCTGATGCTGCCGTTGTTGGCGCCGTCATCGGCCCAGTCGCCCATCGCCAGAAACTGCTGCACGACCATCTCGGCATTGATGCTTGGCACCAGGGGATCGGCATCACCCTGGATCACCATCACCGGTACCACGCGGGCGCGCGGGCCCATCTGTTGGAAGGCCATCTCGCCGGAGGTTTCGGCAGGCGTGGCCGAAGGTGCGCCCAGGCAGGGCAGGCCCATGTACTCGCAGCCTGCATAGGCCATTGCCGAGGCATAGAGATCAGGATGGGTCGCGGCCATGATGACCGACATCGCGCCACCCGCCGAAATGCCTGCGATGTGGACGCGCCGTGCATCGACATTCCAGCGGCCCATCACTTCGTGCGTGATACCGGCAATGATTGCTGGCTCGCCCGCCTCGCGGGTCTGGTGCTCTGGCAGGAACCAGTTCCAGCAACGGCTGCCGTTTGCGTTGGGATCCTGTTCTGGATAGGCGACGAGCACCTGTCTGGCCTCCGCCAGGGCATTGAAGCCAGACCAGCGCGCCTCCTCGTCGGCATTGGAGCCACAGCCGTGCAGGTCGACGATCAGTGGCAGGGCCTTGTCAGCGGTATAGCCCTGCGGCACATACAGCTTGTAATTACGCTGGCCTGCGGCATTGCTGAAGCTGAACCGCTCGAAGCGGGCGATGGCATCGCCTGCGACGGCAGGCACATCGGCTAGGGGCAGGCCGGCACTGTCACAGCCAGCCGCCAGCCCGGAGGCGAGCACGGCGGCGGCGAGTGGCGCGCGCATCTAGAAACTCCACCGCAAGGTGCCGTAGACCTGCCGCGGCGGCTCGGTGATGCCGACGAACTGCTTGGGCGCGACATCGCCCTGGCGGATGTAGGTCACCTTGTCGGTGAGATTCTCGCCCACCAGCTTGAAGCTCCAGCCCTGCGCTGCGTTGCCGAGGCCCAGGCTGGCGCGGAAGCGCCAGAACGGCTTCTGCACCTTGCGGCGGTCGAGGTCGATGTCGAGGAACTGGCTGGAGTTGTACTCGCCGGTCAGTCCCGCGTCGAAGTTGATGCCCCGCAGCGACCAGACCGGCGTGAACATCGTCGTCAGAGCACCGTTGATCTTGGGTGCAAAGGCAAACGCCCTGCCGGTGGCATCGCAGCGCGAATCGGCATCGCCGTCGGTGTTGTCCATGTCCGGCGGGCAGTCGTTGATCTTGAAATCCAGATACTCGGTGTCGTTGACGCCAAGCGAGCCGATCAGCTGCAGCCAGTCCAGCGGCAGCCAGCGCAAATCGCCCTCGATGCCCTGCGAGCGCGCCTTGGGCGCATTGACCACCTTGGTGACACCGAGGCCGATGGTGCCCGGCTGCGGCTCGCGGGTGAGTACCTGGAAGTCTTCGATCTCCTGCCGGTAGATCGAGAGATTCAGTTTCATCGTGTTCGCCAGCAAGGTCGTCTTGGCATCGAAGGCGAACTCGGTGGAGTACTCCGGCAGGTAGACCAGCTGGTCTTCCACGGCGCGGAAGGCAAAGGCATTGAAGCCGCCAGACTTGAACGAACGCGCCCAGCGCAGGAAGAGGCTGATGTCTTCCACCGGCTTGTAGTTGAGCGAGACCTTGGGCTGGAAGAACTCGTCATTGCGCGCCCGCTGCACCATGAACTCGGTGATCCCCGCCGCCTGGATGATGGCGTTGGGCGGCGGCGAGTTGAACACCGAGTTCCACTGTGCGGCTTTTTTCTCCCGCGAGTAGCGACCGCCAAGCTGCAGGGTCCACTTCGGCAGGAACGTCCACTGGCTCTGGGCGAATACGGCACGCGTGTCGGATTGCTGGTCGAAGAACTGGGTGATGTCGTCGACGCCGTCCATGGCACCGAGGCTGGCGGGCGGGCCGACGCCGAACAGGCCGCCCACCAGAGGCGGCTGGTCGGCACCATTGCCGGTGCCCTCGGCAGCCGCCGTCAGCTCCAGAAACGGCCCTTGCGGAAAGGCGAAGTGGAAATAGCCATCCTGGATCTCGTTGTTCTGGTAGAAGACCCCCAGCAACAGGTCGGTGCTACCCAGGTCGGCGCCGAACAGCTGCTTCAGGCCGAACAGGCCGTCGAATGCCGAGGAGGCGCCGCGCAGCTCGGCGGTGACGGTGGGTGCCCGGTCGGCACCGTCGCCCAGGATCGCAGGGGAGGGCGAGAAATCGGTATCGAGGAAGAACAGGGTGTCCATCACCGAACGCCCGCCCAGTGCCGTCAGGCCCCAGCCGCCGAAGTCATGGTTCCATTCGCCGTTGAGGGTTTCGATCTGGGTGCGGCGCAGATCGCCATAGTCCAGCGAGGTGCGATGATTGCCACCCACCAGATCGACATTGGGGTCGTATTTCCTGAGCACTGCGGCCACCGCGTCGGTGACGCTGACGATCTCGATGCCGCTGCCCAGCGAGCCGAGCTTGAGCTTGTCGTAGCCCAGTTTCAGCCTGGAACCGCCAAGATCGAGGAATTGCAGCTTCAGCCGCATGCCCTCGTTGTCCTTGCCCTGCAGGTAGCGATCCGCCAGTGGTGAAATCGCCGCCGTGGTGTTCTCGACGAAGCCCCGGCGCTCGTCTTTCATGAACGCGACGCGGGCGTTGAGGAAGTCCTTGACCAGCGGTACGCTCGAGGCGAGCTCGATGCGACGGCGCAGGTACTCGCCGAACTGCAGGTTGATGAAGCCCTCGACCTCGTCGCCCGGGTCTTTGGTGATCAGGTGGATCAGGCCGGCGCTGGTGTTCTTGCCGAAAGTGGTGCCCTGCGGCCCCCGCAGCACCTCGACCCGGCTGATGTCGTAGAGCCCGGCATTGAAATACTCGATGCGGCCATAGGGGATGCCGTCGATGGCAAGCCCCGCCGGCGGCTCGAAAGCCTTGTTGTTGTTGTTGGTCGAGAAGCCGCGGATGCGCGGAATCATGAAATAGCCCGCCTCCTCGATCTTGACGTTGGGCACGTAGAGCATGGCCTCGCGGACATTGGTGATGCCCTGCTCGACAATGAACTTCTCGTCGATCACCGACATCGAGATCGGCACGTCCTGGATCGCCTCTTCGCACTTCTGCGCCGTCACCAGAATCTCTTCGATGGTTCTGGATCGAACCGCCTTCTCGCCAGGCGCTGGCGTGGCCGCAGGCTCCACGATGGCGGCCACGGGAATCGTGGGCAGGGCTTGCGGCGTGGC
>JAKFXK010000060.1 GCA_021731445.1 Nevskiaceae bacterium
GGATGGCTGCCGGTTCGGCAGCGACGGCGGTGGCGGCAGCCAGACCGAGCAGGCAGGCCGCGAGACGCAAGCGCCGCATTACGGTGCGTCCGGACGATAGTCGGCGGTGCGGGCGGCGAAGCGCGCATTGGCCAGCGTGCCGCCCATGCTGCGCTCGACGAGCGAATTGCTGTGTTCCATCAGATAGGCGTTGAGGATGGCAGCCTTGGCCGCGTCGGGCCGGGCGGCATTGCCAAGGCTCACCGGCGTGATGTTGACTGCCGCTGCGCTGCTGGCGGTCAGCGGCGGGACATTTTCACTGTCGTTGCCGCCCAATCCGCCGACCACCAGCACGGCGGCAACCACGCCTGCGGCGGCAGACAATGGCACCAGCGTGCGCCAGCCACGGCTGCGTCGTGACCGATTTGCCGCCGCGACCGTGCGCGCTGGCAATGGCACCACCGTGCTGGGCAGCGGTTTTTCATTGGCGATGGCCATCATCACGCCGCTGCAAAAGTCTTCGCTGGCCGTCAGCAGCACACCATCGTGGGCGTCGCGGCAGGCCCAGATGCGGCCCCAGCCAGATTTGATCTCAGGGTTCTTGTCGATCACTTCGATGAGGGCGTCCCATTCGGCCTCGGTGGCGGCGGCATCGACGGCGGCAGACAGCAGTTGCTTCGACATAGACATTTCTGGCTCTCGTGACGCCGGGCTTTTGGCGCCCGGCGAAAAATCCTCTTGCAGCTGGCTGGCCCTTAAGGCTGGCTGACTGCGCACTGAACAACTAAACCACTGTTACCACAAAAAGTTCAACAATCCTCTTGAAAAAGCGAAAGCCGGCCACGCTGCTCAACCATCCAGCAGCGGTTGTAAGACCAGGTCAATCGCCTCGCGTGCCCTGAAAATACGTGAACGCACGGTGCCGATCGGGCAGTCCATCGCCTCGGCGATTTCCTCGTAGCTCAAGCCTTCCAGTTCGCGCAGGGTGATGGCCTGACGCAGGTCCGGTGGCAGCCTGCCAATCGCCTCGCCGACTTTCTGCTTGATCTCCTCGGTCAGCGCCTGCGCCTCCGGCGTGGCCTTGTCACTGAGCTGCTCGGTATGGCCATAGAGTTCCGCGTCGGCGATGTCGATGTCGTGCGTACCCTGCCGCCGGTTGCGCGACACCAGATGGTTCTTGGCGGTGTTGATGCCGATGCGATAGAGCCAGGTATAGAAGGCACTGTTGCCCTGGAAGCCTTTCATCGCGCGCCAGGCACGGATGAAAGTCTCCTGTGCCACATCAGGCGCATCGCCATCGCCCACCAGGCGGCTGACCAGTTGGATGATCTTGTGCTGGTACTTGCGCACCAGCAGCTCGAACGCACGCGTATCGCCCGCCTGGGCACGTGCGACGAGTTGGATATCAACGTCTGGGTCGATGCTCATTCCACTGCGCGCGGCCGACAAAAGCCTGCGCGCTAAACTCCCTTTCTGATTTGTACCGGCAAATATTGCGGTGCAGTCCTACTTTAACAAGAAGGCCCATGCCAGAAGCCGCCACTTTACAAGCTCCTTACGGAACAGCCAGCCACTCGGATGTGCTCATCCTCGGCAGTGGTGCAGCGGGACTTTCACTGGCGCTGCGTCTGGCGCAGAAAGGCCGCCATGTCACGATGGTGTCGAAGAGCAAGCTCGAATCCGGCTCCACCCTCTGGGCACAGGGCGGCATCTCGGCGGTGATCGACGCGGACGATTCGCTCGAAAACCATGTGCAGGACACCCTCGTCGCCGGAGGCGGTCTCTGCGACGAGACCGCCGTACGCTTCACGGTCGAACGCGGGCCGGGCTGTATCCGCTGGCTCTTGGCACAGGGTGTGCAGTTCACCCGCGACGAGGACGGCAAGCACCGCAGCCTGCACCTCACCCGTGAGGGCGGCCACAGCCACCGCCGCGTCGTGCATGCGGCGGATGCCACCGGCCGGGCGGTGGAGACGACTCTCGCCTCGCTTGCCGCCAAGCATCCCAACATCACGGTGCTTGAACGCCATGTGGTGATCGACCTCATCGTCGACAAGACGAGCAATACTGCGCACGGGGCCTATCTGTTCAACCGCGACAGCGGCGAAGTCGCTGCCCTCGGCGCAAGGGCCGTGGCACTCTGCACAGGTGGCGCAAATCAGGTCTATCTGTATTCCAGCAACCCCTTCGGGGCCTCTGGTGATGGCATCGCCATGGCCTGGCGCGCGGGCTGCTCAGTGGCAAACATGGAGTTCATGCAGTTCCATCCCACCTGCCTCTACCACAAGGACTCGCGCAACTACCTGTTGACCGAGGCGCTGCGCGGTGAGGGAGGCTACCTGCGCTTGCCCACCACGGGTGAGCGCTTCATGCCTCGCTTCGACAAGCGCGCGGAACTCAGCCCGCGCGACATCGTCGCCCGCGCCATCGACCACGAGATGAAGCGCCTCGGCCTGCGCCATGTGCATCTCGATGTGACGCATCTCGACCCGATGTTCGTGAAGGAGCATTTCCCCAACATCTACGCGCATTGCCTGGAACTGGGCATCAACATCACGAAAGAGCCCATCCCCGTGGTGCCCTCGGCGCACTTCACCTGCGGCGGTGTGGTCACCGATCTCAAGGCCCGCACTGATGTCGACGGTCTCTACGCCATCGGCGAGGTCGCCTGCACCGGACTGCACGGGGCCAACCGCCTCGCCAGCAACTCGCTGCTGGAATGCCTGGCCTTCGCCGAAGCCGCCGCCGAGGATCTGGATGCCACGCTCGACAAGCGCGCCGATCCGCCCGCCCTCAAGGAGTGGGACGCCAGCCGCGTCACCGACAGCGACGAGGATGTGGTGGTGAGCCACAACTGGCTGGAGCTGCGCACCTTCATGTGGGACTACGTCGGCATCGTGCGCACCACCAAGCGCCTCGAAAGAGCGCTCAACCGCATCGAAGTGCTCAAACGCGAAATCCACGAGTACTACGGCAACTACAAGGTAACGGCGCACCTGATCGAGCTACGCAACCTGGTGCTCTGCGCAGAGCTGATCGTGCGCTCCGCGCTCACCCGCAAGGAATCGCGCGGCCTGCACTACACCCTGGACTACCCCCTGACTCTGCCTGAGGCTAAAGTCACCATCCTGCAGCCGGACTGAAGACGCCGGCGCTCGAGGGGGAGTGATGGAACCAGCGCAAGTCACCGATCGCAGCGACACGCGTGAAAGCACCTTGCTGCGGCAACGCGGCTATATGCTCATGCTGGCGGTCAGCAGCTATGCAATGGATGCGCTCATCCTTGCGCTGTATGCCGCATTCGGCACCGGCAGCGTGCCGGCCTGGGCTTCCCCGGCCTATGTGGTCGCGGGGCTGGTCGTCAATGGTCTTTTCTACCTGGCCTTCCGCGCCGGTCTGCACCGGCTGGGGCAAGACCGCTATCTCACCCTGCCACAGATGGCCACTGCCGGCATCGTGCAGGTCACGTTTGCCATGCTGCTGCCAGAGGCGGCCGTGCTGTTTCTGATGGCGCTGTTCGTGATCATGGCGTTTGGCGGGCTGCGGCTGAGCCTCAAGCAGATCATCTTCGGCTGGGCCGTGGCTGCCGTCGGTCTGACGCTCGTGGTGATGTTCGTCCCCATGCAGAGCGGCTGGCCCCATGCCACCACCGCCGAAAGGTTGATCTCGGCACTGGCGATGACGCTCGCGCTGCTGCGGATGGCCTATCTCGGCTCGTACAACTATGCGCTGCGGATGACTGTGCACCGCCGTTCGCTGGAGCTGGACACCATGCTCCGGCAGATCGAGCGCCTTGCGACGCGCGACGAACTGACCGGCGCACTCAACCGCCGCTCGTTGCAGATCCTGTTGGAAGAGCAGCTGCAACTGGCCGCAGCCGGAGGCCAAGGTTTTTGCGTGGCCCTGCTCGACCTCGACCATTTCAAAACCGTCAACGACACCTACGGCCATCTCACCGGCGATGCGGTGCTGAAGCGGTTTGCCGAACTGGCAAGCAGTACCACCCGTGGACACGAGCGCGTGGGCCGCTATGGCGGCGAGGAGTTTCTGGCCATCATGAACACCTCCTCGCTAGTGGGCGCTGCGGCCGCCGTAGAGCGCATCCGCAGCAGCATCGCCAACCATGATTGGGCGGCTTTGGCACCGGGCCTCACCCTCACAGTGTCGGCAGGGGTCGCGCTCTACAAGCACGGCGACCGCGTCGAATCGCTGCTGCAACGCGCCGACCAGGCGCTGTACCGCGCCAAGGGCCGTGGCCGCAATCAGGTCGTGACCGAAGCACAGTGAGGCCGTCTCACAGCAGTGTCTTGCCGCTCGACTTTTTCTCGTGCGCCAGCAGCCATTGCTTGCGCGTGAGGCCGCCTGCGTAGCCTGTCAGCGAGCCATTTGCGCCGATCACCCGGTGGCAGGGCACGATGATACCGATGGGATTCTTGCCATTGGCAAGCCCCACGGCGCGCACGGCCTTCTCGTTGTGGATGCTGCGCGCCTGCTCGCCGTAGCTGCGAGTCTCACCGAAGGGGATGGTGCAGAGCGCGGCCCAGACCTGCTGCTGGAACGCCGTGCCTTGCGCGGCGAGCTTAAGGTCGAACATCTGCCGCGTGCCGACGAAGTATTCCTCCAGCTGGCGGCGCGTTTCGGCGAACAGCGCGTCGTCGCGCCGCCAGGCACTGCGGTCGTGCTGGTGTCGGTCGGTGTCGAACCAGACACCTGTGAGGCCCTCGGCACTGCCGGTCAGCGTCAGCTCGCCGACGGGTGAAGGCATGGTGCTGTAGTGCGTGGTCATCGTTGTTCTCCGAGAGCACCTTCGGTTGAAGCGGATACGGCGCAAGCTGGATACCGGCTTGCGTCCGCATGACAAGGATTGTTGTGGTCTGCCATGAAACAGAATCGTGCTACCCGCCCTGGGTAGCTGCATTCCAAAGATGTAGCGCCGCATAGCTGCGCCAGGGCCGCCACGGTTCGGCAGCGGCGCGCAGCTCGCGGTGTGACTTCAAGCCAAGCGCGTGCAAGAGGCCCAGATCACCATCCGGCCAGGCATCGGGATGCCGCAGCGCGCGCATGGCAATGTAGTGCGCGGTCCACGGCCCGATGCCGGGCAGCGCCTGCATCGCCGCCATCACCGCCTCGGGATCGGGGCCGGGTTCGAGCACGATGGCCCCGCTCGCCACCGCCTGCGCCATGCGCGAGATGGTCTCGGCGCGGCGGGCGGTCAAGCCAAGCTCAATGAGCTGCTGCTGCGAGGCCTGGGCGATGACCTCGGCTCTAGGCGCGAGGTGTGTGAGTGAAGCGTGTGGAGTGCTGATCTCGATACCAAAGCGACGCGCGAATCGTCCGAACAAGGTGGTTGCCGCCTTCACCGTCACCTGCTGGCCAAGGATGGCACGCAGGGCCAGCTCGAAACCATCGAAGGCACCCGGCACGCGCAGGCCGGGCGTGGCCCGCACCAGCGGCGCCAAGCGCGCATCCGCGCCGAGATGGGCGTCGATCACGACGGCATTGGCATCGAGATCGAGCGTGCGGCGCAGGCGTGCGAGCACCTGTGGCAACACCGGCAGCAGGCTGGCCGAGAGCGTCACCCACATCATCGCAGCCTCTTGCACAGGCTCAGCAGCGAGCCAGCCCTGATGCGCGCCGACGGCCACCGTGCGCAGATAGCGTCCACCCTCGCCCGCCTCCACGCCCACCGCACCACGGCCGGCGAGAAAGCGCAGCAGGTGCGCCCAAGCCAGCGGTGCGCGATAGGCCAGCTTTAGTTGAAACGTCTCGCCCAGCACCTCGTCCCCACCCCGCTGCCGCAGGCGGCTCGGTGCCATGCCGTAGCGGGTGCTGAACAGATGGTTGAAGCGCCGCACGCTGCCAAACCCGGCCGCCTGGGCGACGATCGCCATCGGCAGCTGCGTATCGCTCAACAGCTGTTTGGCGAGCAGCAGGCGGCGCGTCTGCGCGAGCTCGACCGGCGTGACGCCGAAGCTCGACTCAACCACGCGCCGCAGCTGGCGGCTGCTGAGATGCAGCGAAGCAGCGAGTGTTTCGGCATCGCCGTCGTCGAGTGCGCCGGCGTCGATGCGCTGCGCGGCGAGGTGTGCGACGCGATCCGGCGCATCCATCGGGGCCAGCCCGGGGCTAAGTTCCGGACGGCAGCGCAGACAAGGGCGGAAACCCGCGCGCTCGGCACCCGCCGCGTGCGTGAAGAAATCCACATTCGCCTTGAGCGGCGTGCGCGCAGGACAGACCGGGCGGCAGTAGATATTGGTCGTCCGCACCGCCACGAAAAAACGCCCGTCGAAGCGCGTGTCGCGGGCTTTGAGGGCGTCGTAGCAAGTATCGAGATCGAGATTCATGCGCGCAGTCTACGCGCGCAGGATCATCTAACTAGCCGTTTTCGGCCGTCGCCATCACTGCCGTGGCGGGGTTTTAAGGCCACTGCTGCGGCACGCGCACAAACTTGGTCACGTCGTAGCCCCAGCTGCCGATCTGCGTGCGGTATTTCTCGAAGCTCGCATCGTCCATCGCAGGCTTGCGGCTCATCAGCCAGACGTAGTCGAGCTTGCTGCGGCCAATGATGGTGGTGCTGTAGTCCGGTTCGACATGGGCGATGCGGTACTCGCCCTTGATGGGCCAGAACACCTGCATCCCCCACAGCGCATTGTTGCTGTTGGGCTCGACGAAACCGCGCGGCGTCATGGTCTTCAGCGGGCCATCAAAGCTGCCCTTGCGGTAGCGGAAGGTGGTGGCAATGGTGCCGTCATCATCAAGGCGGTAAGACTCCACCGAGTTGTAGGCGTTCTTTTCGACGAAATTGGGGATGATGCCGATCACGTACCAATCGCCGGCGAATCGTTGCAGATCGACCTGTGGCGCCAGTGGCACCGGTGAGGCCTTGTCCCTGGCTGAGGTCATCGCGCAGCCGCTGGCGACCAAACCCACGGCCAGTGTGCTCGCCGCGATGGTCGCGCTTGAGAGAGTATTCATGAACAAGACTCCTGGGTGTATGAAGATCGGCAGAGCCTGCGGCATCTGGCTGAATGCCCACCAGCCCCACTACGGGTCACGATGCGGCCCCAGCAGCGGCATGCTGCCATCTGCGGAATTCGGCCACTGCTGCGGCATACGGACGAGCCGGGTGACGTCGTAGCCCCAGCTGGCAATGAGCTGGGTGTAGCGCGCCAGCTCGATGTCGCCCATCTGCGGACTGCGACTGAACAGCCAGAGAAAATCCTTCTGGCTGCGGGCGATGATGGTCACCGCATAGGGCGTGCTGCCGACCGCAGGTTCAACATGCGCCACGCGGTACTCGTAGTGCGGAGGCCAGGGGATGGACGTACCGGGAATCTCGAAGCGCATGCCCCAGAGCGCGTTGCCGGTGTCCGGCACGACGAAGGCCGTCGGTGTCAGCAGCTTCTTCTCACCACCAAAGCCATTCAGCCGGTTGCGGTAGGTAGTGGCGATGCTGCCGTCCGGCTTGAGCGTGTAGTTCTCCATCGCGTTGTGCGCGGTGGTGTCACGGCTGGTGGGGATGTGCGCGATCACGTACCAGTCGCCCATGTAGCGGGCGAGGTCAACATCCTTCGCCAGCGGCACGGTCGAGTCGGGCTTGAGCGGTACGCCCGCGCAGGCGCTCAGCAGCAGGACCGCGAGACTGGCGATGAAGAGATTGCGCATTCTTGCCGCTCCGGTATCGAGTGAAGTGCTGCTATTTGGTTTGAGGGGGCCGCCATACCGACAGCCTTGCCTGCAACCGCCGCAGGCTCTCCGCATCGGCCTCGTCGCCTGCGATCACCCGCGTGCGCGTGCCACCATCCTTCAGTGCATAACGCAGGATCAGCCCCTGCGGATGCCGGGTGCTGTCGCCTCTGAGCGTAGCGCTGTGCTGCACACCATCGGCCTGGTGGATCGTCCAGCTGTCGCCCTCATGCCAGGTGAGCCGCACCAGCGCAGTCTTGCCAAAGCCGAACGCCGGGTGCCGGCGCAGCCAGAACCAGCTGCCGGCAAACGCGGCAATCAGCGCCCACATCGCAGGCCCCGGCTGCATCGCAAATGGCAGTGCGGCAAGTGGCAGGATGTGCAGCGTCGAGACCAGCTTGAGTATTTTCAGCGACGGTACCAGCCGCAGTTCAACGGTAGTTACGGAACTCATGGATGACCTCGACGAACTCTGTGGGAGCCGGCTCGAAACCCATCGCCCAAGCATAGATATCCGGCTCCTGCGGGCCGTCGAGCAGGGCGATGAAGGCGGCGCGCTCGGCTGCGGGTGCCACCGGATAGCGGTGCGCGTAGTAGCGCGTGAACATGACGTCCAGCTCCTTCATGCCCCGGCGCAGCAGCCATTTGATGCGGGCTTCTTGCATGTCCACTCCGTGCGCTGGCTATTGCAGCAGCGACAACAGCAGGCGAGCCCAGATGACAACCAGCACGCCATTGCTCAATGCAAATGCAGTCAAGCGGTGCATGACCCGGTTGTAGCTGAGGTGGATCAGGCTATGCAGCACGCGCAACGCGACATAGGCCCAGGCCAGCTGCAAGGCGAGCGCGTCGCCTTTCTGCGTCAGGCAGAGCACCAGACAGACAATGTAGAACAGCACCGGCACTTCGAGCAGGTTCATGAAGTTCCGGTTCGGAATCCGCGTGGCCTCAGGCACCTTGCCGGACTCGCCGAGTTTGAAGTCCTGCGTCGTGACCTGCCCTTTCCGTGCGGCCTTGATCCGCTGATAGGGCACCAGCAGCAGCACCAGCATCGTCCAGCCAATCAGTGCCATCAGTGGGATGAGGATGTCGTTCTGATCCATGGGAATCTCCTTATTGCATCTGAGTTGAAAAGCATCGTGACTGAAACACGAAAGGCGGCTCTCGCCGCCTTTCGTTTGATCTGGATCCGAATTACACCGTGCGCGCGACCAGCATCTTCTTGGTTTCGGCAATCGCCTTGGCGGGATTGAGTCCCTTCGGGCAGGTCTTGGTGCAGTTCATGATCGTGTGGCAGCGGTAGAGCTTGAAGGGGTCTTCAAGTTCGTCCAGACGTTGGCCGGTGGCCTCGTCGCGGCTATCCACCAGCCAGCGGTAAGCCTGCAAGAGAATTGCAGGGCCGAGGTAGCGGTCGCTGTTCCACCAGTAGCTCGGGCAGCTGGTTGAGCAGCAGGCGCAGAGGATGCACTCGTAGAGGCCGTCGAGCTTGGCTCGGTCGTCCTCGCTTTGCAGGCGCTCGCGGGTGGGGGCCGGGGTGTCGGTTTTCAGCCAGGGCTCGATGGACGCGAGCTGCGCATAGAAATGCGTCATGTCCGGCACCAGGTCCTTCACCACCGGCATGTGCGGCAAGGGGTAGATGGCGACATCACCCTTCACCTCGTCGCAGCCCTTGATGCAGGCCAGCGTGTTGGTGCCGTCGATGTTCATCGCACAGGAGCCGCAGATGCCTTCGCGGCAAGAGCGACGGAAGGTCAGCGTCGGGTCGACTTCGTTCTTGATCTTGATGAGGGCATCCAAGACCATCGGGCCGCAGGCGGCCATGTCGATTTCGTAAGTATCGACGCGCGGGTTCGCACCGGTGTCCGGATCGTAGCGATAGATCTTGAAGGACTTGGGCTTCTTGGCACCCGGCGACTTGAAGACCTTGCCGGCCTTCTTGTCGATCGTCGAGTTCTTGGGCAGCGAAAACTGGGCCATGGGATTTCCTTAGTCCTTAGTACGTGCGCTTCTGCGGCTCGACGTAGTGCATCTCGTCGTCGAGCGTGTAGGTATGAACGGGCCTGGTATCGAGCTTCACTTCGGTGTCGCTGGTGCGCCAGGCGAGGCTGTGCTTCATCCAGTTGGCGTCGTCGCGCTCGGTGAAATCGTCGAGCGCGTGCGCGCCGCGCGATTCCTTGCGCGCCGCACCACTGGCAATCGTCAGCAGCGCGTTGGCGAGCAGATTGTCGAGTTCGAGTGTTTCGACCAGATCGCTGTTCCAGATCATGGAGCGGTCAGTGACCTTCACGTCATTGAAGGCGGCGCAGGTCTTCTGCAACTTCGCCAGGCCTTCTTCCATCGAGGGGATGGTGCGGAACACGGCGGCGTGCTTCTGCATGGTCTTCTGCATTTCAAGCCGCAGGTCGGCGGTGCTGCGCGTGCCATTGGCGTGGCGCAGCTTGTCGAGGCGGCTCAGCGCCTGCTCCTCGCTCTTGCCGCCGAGCGAGCCGTTGAGCATCTTGTGGTTCTGGCCCTTGGGCGTGATCTTCGCGGCCTGGATCGCCGCGGCGCGGCCAAACACGACGAGATCGAGCAGCGAGTTGGAGCCGAGACGGTTGGCACCGTGCACGCTGACACAAGCCGCCTCACCGACGGCCATCAGGCCTGGCACGATGGTGTCGGGGTTGCCGCTTTTCAGCGTCACCACCTCGCCCGTGTAGAGCGTGGGGATGCCGCCCATGTTGTAGTGCACCGTCGGGATGACCGGGATCGGCTCCTTGGTCACGTCCACGCCCGCGAAAATCTTGGCGGACTCGGAAATGCCCGGCAGCTTGGCGTGCAGCATTTCCGGCGGCAGATGCTCGAGGTGCAGGTGGATATGGTCTGCCTCTTCGCCGATGCCGCGGCCTTCGCGGATTTCCATCGTCATCGAGCGCGACACCACGTCACGGCTCGCAAGGTCTTTGCGGTTGGGCGCGTAACGCTCCATGAAGCGCTCGCCCTTGGAGTTGGTGAGGTAGCCGCCTTCGCCGCGCGCACCCTCGGTGATCAGGCAGCCCGAACCGTAAATGCCGGTGGGGTGGAACTGCACGAACTCCATGTCCTGCAGCGGCAGGCCGGCACGCGCGACCATCGCATTGCCGTCGCCCGTGCAGGTGTGCGCCGAAGTGGCGCTGAAGTACGAGCGGCCGTAGCCGCCGGTGGCGAGGATGACCTGGTGCGCGCGGAAGCGATGCAGCTGCCCCGTCGACATGTCCCAGGCCAGCACGCCCTTGCAAGAGCCGTCGTCATCCATGATCAGATCGACAGCGAAATATTCGATGAAGAACTGCGCCTTGCACTTGAGGCTCTGCTGATAGAGCGTGTGCAGAATTGCGTGGCCGGTGCGGTCGGCGGCGGCACAGGTGCGCTGTGCGGTGCCCTTGCCCCAATGGGTGGTCATGCCGCCGAAGGGGCGCTGGTAGATCTTGCCGTCCGGAGTGCGCGAGAACGGCACGCCGTAGTGCTCCAGCTCGATGATCGCGGGGATCGCCTCGCGGCACATGTACTGGATGGCGTCCTGGTCGCCCAGCCAGTCCGAGCCTTTGACGGTGTCGTACATATGCCACTGCCAGCTGTCGTCGCCCATGTTGCCGAGCGCGGCGCTGATGCCGCCCTGTGCGGCGACCGTGTGCGAGCGGGTCGGGAACACCTTGGTGATGTTGGCGGTCTTCAGGCCCGCTTCGGCGAGGCCGAGCGTGGCGCGCAGGCCCGCACCGCCAGCGCCGACCACGACCACATCGTATTCGTGGTGGATGATTTCGTAGGCCGGACCGCCAGAAGATTTACTGGTGGTCGCGGTGGATTCAGTTGAGGCGTCTGCCATGTCGATTCTCGAAAGTTGAATTCTTGGGATCAGGCCAGAGCGATCTTCAGTACCGCAAAGATGCCGGCCACACCCGCGACCACATGCACGAACTTGCTGAGCAGCAGGGCCACGATCTTCGTGCCCTCGCTGCCTACGTAGTCCTCGATCACCACCTGCACACCGAGCAGGGAGTGATACAGCGCGCAGCCGATGAACAGCATCAGTGCAACGGCGACGGAAGGTGCGGCGACCCACCAGGTCACGGCGTCAAAGTCAGCCGAGGGCAGGCGCGCCAGCGAGAACACGAACCAGAGCGTGAGCGGGATCAGTGCAACAGCGGTGACGCGCTGCACCCAGAAGTGATGCGTGCCTTGCTTGGCAGAGCCAAGGCCACGGGCGTGGCCGAGCGGGGAGCGGTAGCTCATGAGCGAGTCCTTTACTTGACGAAGAGGGCGAGAGCCCAGACGGCGGCGGTGAACAGGAGTGAGCCAAACACCACGCCCCAGCCGGTCTTCTCGGCGGTGGGCATGTCGAGGCCCTTGCCCAAGTCCCAGAACAAGTGCCGGATGCCGTTGCAGAAGTGATAGAGCAGCGCCCAGGTGAAGGCGACCAGCACAGCCTTGCCGTACCAGGCGGTGAGGTGCGGCAGGATGGCGTTGTAGCAATCCACACCGCTGGCCAGGCAGACCAGCCAGGTCACCAAAAGAAGTGCACCGAAACTCAGGCCCAGACCCGTGAGGCGATGCGTGATCGACAGCATCGAGGTCATCTGCGGCTTGTAATACGGCCCAATCATGAACGGCGACAGCGGCCGTGGCGGAGTCGTCTTGGATGTGGCTGGAGTGCTCATGCGCTCTTGCTCTTGTAGTGATGAAAAGGGTTAGAAATCGATGCAGCGGCCGTTCTTTTCCCAATCGCCGTAGCGGGTCGGGTCGGGGCCGTCGCGGCGGCCACCGAGTTCCGGCACTTGTCCGGCTCTGGACTCGTGCAGATGCTCGTCGTGGTCGTGCTCGTCATGAGCCTCGGCCGCCAGAAGATCAGCGAGCTTGATGGCATCGCCCGCCGCAATCTCCTGCGGGCTGGGCGGTTTGATGCGGACGGGCGCAGCAGGCACGGGCGGCAAGCGGTCTGGTAAAGAAGTCTAGTGTGACAAACTGGCCCCCCCCCACGCAATGAAAACCTCGCCGATGTCCTTGTTTTTGCTGCCCCATCTCGGCCTTCTGCGGGTCACAGGTGCCGATGCGCGGGCGTTTCTGCAAAGCCAGCTCTCCAGCGATGTGCAGCAGCTCAGCGCCAGGCGCGGGCAACTCGGCGGCTATTGCAGCCCCAAAGGGCGGCTGCTCGCGGTGCTGACGCTCGTGCAGTCGGGGCCTGAATCCTTCGTACTGGTGCTGCCGAAGACACTCGTCGCAGCGACATTGAAGCGGCTGAAGATGTTCGTGCTGCGCAGCAAGGTGACCATCGACGAGTCGCATGACCTTCGCCCTTGCGGCAGTTTTAACGATGCGCCGACTGTGGAAGCCTGGCAGGTGCGGGAAGACAAGGGCTTGCTCCGGCTGCGCCGCCCGGGTGCCGCCATTCACGATCTCGTGCTGGTCACCGACGCACGCCCGGCCGCCAACGACGCAGCCGCCGAAACGCACTGGCGGCTTGCCGAGCTCGGGGCCGGCATCCCCATCGTCCACCCCGAAACGCTGGACCGCTTCGTGCCGCAGACCGCCGATCTCGATCTCGCTGGCGGCATCAGCTTCAGCAAGGGCTGCTATCCGGGGCAGGAGATCGTCGCACGCGTGCATTACCTGGGGCGGCTCAAGCAGCGGCTGTTTCTGGCTGACTGTGCGGCAGCCGCGCCACCCGGCACCGATGTATTCGATGCTGATGCCGCGCTCGCCGTCGGGGAGGTCATGGACTGCCTACCGTCGCCGGCAGGCGGCTATCAACTGTCGCTGGTGCTGAACCTCTCTGCCGCCGCGAGCCGCTCGCTGCGGCTTGCCGAGGTGCAGGGCGCGCCGCTCGCGGCGCTGCGCCCGGCACATGTCTTACCGACAGCCTGAGCTGGATTTGCCAGTCACCAGGCCGGGTTACATCCTGATAATGCGTTCGTTTTCCAAGCAGCCCGGCAATCCCGACCAGGCACCTTGTGCTGGAGGTTTCGCCATGTCATCGCTTCGTCCCACCCTTGCCGGTTTTGCCGTTCTGGTTCTCGCCACGCTCGCCGCGTGCAGCAACAGCGCGGCACCTCCTGGCGGCAGCACAACCGTTCCGCCACCCGCCACCGGCACGCCGACCGCCGGCAAGTCCACTGACATGTCGATTGTCTCGAAAGTGGATGGTGCCAACATCTCCTTTACCGTCCACGAGCCGACCACGATGGTCGCCGGGGCCAAGTACCCGCTCATCCTGCAAAGCCACGGCTACGGCGGTGCCAAGGAAAATGCCGCCAAGCGCCCGACGCTGTCCCCGCTCTACATGGGTTTTCTGGATCGCGGCTACGGCTTCATCAGTATCGACGAGCGCGGCCACGGTGCCAGCGGCGGCACCATCCGCATTCTCGAACCCGAAAAGGAAGGTCAGGACCTGTTGCAGATCATCGACTGGGCCGAAGCCAATCTGCCTTGGCTCGCCTACCGCGACGGCAACCTCTTGCTTGGTGCCACCGGCGGCAGCTACGGCGGCGGCTTTCAGCATCTGATCTACGCCATCGACCCCAAGAGGCGGCTCGATGCGATCGCCCCCGAAATCACCTGGAACGATCTGCGCTATTCACTGTTCAACGGTGGCCACCACGAGGATTACAGCGTTGGCGTGTTCAAGACCTTCTGGGTTGGTTTGCTGTCGGCAGCCGGCAACAGGGCGGGCGACGGCAACAATGTCGACCCGGAAGTCAACGAGGGCCTTGTGCAGGGTGTGAGCATGAACAGCATCGACGATGAAAAGAAGGCGCTGCTCTACAAGAACAGCCTCGCCAGCTACTGCGCGGGCAAGAACAGCAATGGCAGCCTGAGCAAGATCGACGCGCTCTACTGGCAGTCGCCGCACGACACCCTGTTCAACCTCACCGAGGCGGTACGCAACTACGAGTGCGTGAGTGCCAAGGGCGGCGACGTGAGACTGCTGACCATGCTCAGCGGTCACGACAGCCTGGTTGGTGGCGGCACGGGCAGCCAGTGCGGCAAGCTGAAAAAAGACACAGCCATCCTCGATTGGTACGACGAAAAGCTGAAAGGTGCCGCAGGCAAGGCAAGCTACATCCCCAAGTTCTGCTGGCACCTCGACTCGAGCATCGAAGACGGCGTGGTGACCACGACGCTGCCTGCGGCCAGCACCGCCCTCCAGATGCCCGCGCAAACCCTTGCCGCCGCCGATGGCAGCGTGCAGAGCGTGAGCGTGGAGCTGATGAAGATCGGCGCCGGCGGTGCGGTGATCGCCGGTGTGCCGCGCATCAGCCTGAAGGTAGGTGATGCCTCGCCGGGGGCCACCGAACTCGGCGACCCGATCGTGTTCGTGGCCTTGGCCAAGCGCGCGGCAGGGGCCAGCAGCGACACGCTGCTGATGGGCAACCAAGTCACGCCCTTCCGCGGTTATGGTGACTTCACGCAGGAGATGATCGGCGTGACCGCAAGGCTGGCCGAAAACGACTCGCTGCGCCTGGTCGTCTACGCCGCTTTCGCCACACGCTACGGCGGCTCCGGCTCCGACGTGGCGGCACCGGTGACCGTGCAGGCCACCGCCATCAACCTGCCGCTGCTGCCTGGCAATCTGCCCGCACCGCCTGCCAACTAGGCGGATACGCTATTGCGGAAGCGGCCCGAAAGGGCCGCTTCCCGTTTGTGGCCACATATTCTTTAATAGTTATTACAAGATTATCATTTAGTCTTTTACAGAAATAACTAATCTCGGCAATCTGCGCTCCACCTCAATCACTCCGGAGCGTTCGATGTCCCGCAGCAACCTGCCGAGTCGCACCCTGCTGAGCCTATTTACCGCTGCCGGCTTCAGCTCGCTGGCGCATGCCCAAGTCGGCGCCGCCAGCGACAAGCAAGGCATCGAGGAGCTCGAACAGCGCCTGCTGGTGCTCGAGCGCAAGCTCGAAATCCAGAACGAGGAAGCAGTGACCAAAGCCAAGGACGCGCCGGTCGTCAGCGCCGCCGAGAAGGGTTTCTCGCTGAAGAACGCCAAGGGCGATGTCGAGCTGCGCTTCACGGCACTCGGCCAGATCGACCACCGCGCCTTCATCGATGACGATGGCGCCTTCCGCGATGGCTTCGTCACCCGTCGGCTGAGACCGACGCTGCAGGGCTCGCTTAGCAAGCTGGTGGGCTTCCGCTTCACGCCTGAGTTTGCCGGCACAACCGGCACCGGCGATTCGGCTTCGATTGTCGATGCCTACTTTGACTTGAAGTTCCACCCCGCTGCCTCGCTGCGCGCCGGCAAGCAGAAGGGCCTCTTGGGCCTCGAACGCCTGCAATCCGGCGGTGCGATCAGCCTTACCGAGCGCGGCTACGTGACTGAGCTAGTGCCCAATCGCGATCTCGGCGTGATGCTCTGCGGCGAGCTGGCGCAATCCACCGTCAGCTATGCCGTCGGCGTGTTCAACGGCACCACCGACGGCCGCGACGTTGCACAAGCCGACGATGGTCTGAAGGAGTTTCAGGGCCGCGTGTTCTTCGAGCCGTTCAAGAACGACTATGGGTTTTTCAAAGGGCTCGGCGTAGGCCTTGCAGCGAGTAGCGGTGCCAAGGATGGCGCCGGCAACAATTTCGTCGCCCGCTATCGCACGCCGGGGCAGAACCAGTTCTTCACGCCCAACGAGGCGGGCGTGGTGGCGAGCGGCAAGCACACGCGCTATGTACCGCAGGCGTACTTCTACCGCAACAACGTCGGCGTGTTGGCCGAGTACGCGGTGAGCGAGCAGGACCTCACGCGCGGTGGCACCGAACGCTCGTTGAAGAGTGATGGCTACAACGTGCTGGCAAGCTTTGTGCTCACCGGCGAAGACGCTAGCTATCGCGGACTGAAGCCGGCGATGCCCTACACCATCGGCGCCCCTGGCTGGGGCACGGTGGAGCTGGTCGCACGCGTCGGCGCCCTCGAAGTCGGCGACGAGGCCTTCGCCGGCGCTACCACGGGTGCGACCGCCAACCGTCTCGCCAACCCGACCTCGCAGGCGAAGAAGGCCGAGAGCTATGGCGCGGGCATCAACTGGTATCTGACGCAGAACGCCAAGCTAAGCGCCGACTACAACTTCACGCAGTTCGAGGGCGGCGGTGGCGGCACGGCGGCAGCACCCCTCGACCGGCGCGACGAAAAGGCCGTGTTCACGCGCCTGACCGTCCAGTACTGAACTCCTCTTGCCATAAGGAACGACATCCATGAAACGCACCCTCATCACCCTCGCCGCAGCACTCATCGCTACCGCCGCGAGTGCGAAGGATTTACTCAACGTCAGCTACGACCCGACCCGTGAGTTCTACAAGGAGGTCAACACCGTGTTCGCCGCCGAGTGGAAAGCGAAGGGCGGCGAGAAGCTCAACATCAAGACCAGCCACGGCGGCAGCGGCAAGCAGGCTCGCTCGGTGATCGACGGACTCGAAGCCGACGTGGTCACGCTGGCGCTGGCCTACGACATCGACAACATTGCCGAGAAAGGCGGCCTGCTGCCGAAGACCTGGCAGAAGCGCCTGCCCGACAACTCCTCGCCCTATACCTCGACCATCGTGTTCCTGGTGCGCAAGGGCAACCCGAAGGGCATCCGGGATTGGGGCGATCTGATCAAGCCGGGTGTGAAAGTGATCACGCCCAACCCCAAGACCTCGGGCGGTGCCCGATGGAACTACCTCGCCGCCTGGGGCTGGGCCTTGAAGCAGCCCGGCGGCAGCGAGGCGACGGCGAAGGACTACCTCACGAAACTGTTCAAGAACGTGCCGGTGCTCGATACCGGCGCGCGCGGCTCGACCACCACCTTCGTGCAGCGCGGCATCGGCGACGTGTTCCTCTCCTGGGAGAACGAGGCCTTCCTCGCCGTCAACGAGCTGGGCAAGGACAAGTTCGAGATCATCGTGCCGAGCGTGTCGATTCTCGCGGAGCCGCCGGTGACGCTGGTCGACAAGAACGTGGACAAGCACGGCACCCGCAAATCCGCCGAAGCATATTTGCAGTTCCTTTACTCGCCCACGGGCCAGAAACTCGCCGCCAAGCACTACTACCGGCCGCGCAAGCCGGAGCTTGCCGGCCCGGCGGACATCGCGCGCTTCACCAAGGCCAATCTCTTCACGCTCGACAGCGTCTTCGGCAGCTGGGCCAAGGCGCAGGCCACACACTTCGGCGAAGGCGGCGTGTTCGACCAGATCACCGGCGTCCGCAAGTAACGACGTTAATTTTTGATTTCACTTTTTCTTATCAACAAAGGGGGCGGCAACACCCCCTCGTGGCACAGTGATGACCAACGCCCCTTCGGAGCACAGTGAACATGATCACCCGCGTCAACACCCGCAACCAGTTCCGTGGCACCGTCATCTCGCTGCGGCGTGGCGATGTGATGAGCGAGCTGGAGATCGAGACCACCGCTGGCGTCATCAGCGCCGTCATCACCACCAGTTCGGTCGAGCGGCTCAACCTGCGCGTCGGCGATTCGGCCCTCGCGCTGTTCAAGGCCGCCGACGTGCTGGTTGCCAAGCTCGAGGATTGAGCATGTGCGTCATCGTCCACAAGCCGCGCGAGGCGCGCATCCCACCCGATCTCTTGCGCGCGGCACTCGCACTCAACAACGACGGCTGGGGCCTGATGGGCTTCGATGCAGCGGGCGCGCTGATCATCGAACGTCATGCCGCGAGCGAGCACGCCTCGATTGCCGCTGCACTCGACCAGCACGCCGAGGACGATGTAGTGCTGCACCTGCGCCAGCGCACCCGCGGCAACAACGAGCGCGACAACGCCCATCCCTTCAAGGTGGCCGAGCATCTTTACCTCATGCACAACGGCACGCTGCCGATCCACTGCCGGGTGGCAGGCCGCAGTGACACTTGGCATTTCGTGCATGACGTGCTGCGCCCACTGCACGCCCGTCACGCGACACTGTTCGATGACCCGGCCTTCATCATGCTGCTGGAGATGAGCCTGAAGCCTGACAACAAGATCGTGTTGCTAGACGAACGCGCCAGGAGCGTGGCCGTGATCAACCGCGCGCACGGTGTCGAGTTCGAGGGCCTCTGGCTTTCCAATACACGCTGGATAGACCGCAGCATTCTGCCGCTCAGTGACACGCCGCAGCCACAGCAGCGCAGCTACGCTGCCGACCGGCTGCACTTCGGGTAAACCCCGCGTCGGCATATCCATAGAACTTGAGCCAATCCGGCCCGCTGTAGCGGCGGCCGCCCCCACAATGGCCGACTTTTCGCCACCTGATTCTGCTGTGACGCACCTCCCCTTTCGCCGGCGCCGCGCCATCCCCGGCTTCGGCCTCACACTCGGCATCACGCTCAGCTATCTGTCGCTGATCGTGCTGATCCCTCTCGCGGGCGTGTTTGTGAAGGCTTCGGGTCTCGGTTTCGAGGGCCTTCTGCACACGCTCGGCTCGCCGCGCGTGCTCGCCTCGCTCAAGCTCACCTTCGGCTCGGCATTGGTCGCGGCACTGTTCAACGCTTTCTTCGGCCTGTTGATCGCCTGGGTGTTCGTGCGCTACTGCTTCCCCGGCAAGCGGATTTTTGACGCCTTCATCGATCTCCCCTTCGCACTGCCCACCGCCGTCGCCGGCATTGCGCTCACCTCGCTCTACGGCCCCAACGGCTGGATCGGCTCGCTGCTGTCGCCGCTCGGCATCCAGGTGGCCTACTCGCCGCTGGGCGTGATTGTCGCCATGACCTTCATCAGCCTGCCCTTCGTGGTGCGCACCGTCGAACCCGTGCTGGCCGAAGCCGAGCGTGAGCTGGAAGAGGCCGCCGCGACACTCGGCGCGGGGCGCTGGGTAACGATCCGCCGCGTGATCTTCCCTACCGTGCTGCCCGCGCTGCTCACGGGTGCTGCACTCGCCTTCGCGCGTGCGGTGGGTGAGTACGGCTCGATCATCTTCATTGCCGGCAACATCCCGATGGTCAGCGAGATCACGCCGCTTCTCATCATCATCAAGCTCGAAGAGTTCGATTACGCAGGGGCCACAGCGATTGCAGCGGCGATGCTGACGCTGTCGTTCGTGCTGCTGCTGGCCGTCAACATCCTGCAAGCGTGGACACGACGGAGTGCCAGGCGATGAGCATTCTCGAAGACAAATCACTGCAAGACCCGCCGGCCATCCCAGCCATTTTCCACGGCGGCCCGCTGATCCAGACCAATGCGGCGATCACCGAACCTGCCTGGGTGCGCTGGCTGCTGATCGCCATCGCACTCGGTTTCCTGAGTCTGTTCCTGCTGCTGCCACTGGCGGCGGTGTTTACCGAGGCGCTGCGCGATGGCTTTGGCACCTACCTTACGGCACTGAAAGAGCCTGATGCCTATTCGGCGCTCAAGCTCACCCTGCTCGCCGCCGCTATCGCGGTGCCGCTTAACCTCGTGTTCGGTGTGGCCGCCGCCTGGTGCATCAGCAAGTTCGAGTTTCGCGGCAAGCAGCTGTTGATCTCGCTGATCGACCTACCCTTCTCGGTCTCGCCGGTTGTCGCAGGCTTGGTCTACGTGCTCATCTTCGGCGCTCAGGGCTGGGCCGGATCGTGGTTTGCCGAGCACGACATCAAGGTGATCTTCGCCGTGCCGGGCATCGCACTCGCCACTATCTTCGTCACCTTTCCCTTCATCGCCCGCGAGCTGATCCCGCTGATGCAGGAGCAGGGAACCGACGACGAGCAGGCCGCGCTCACGCTGGGTGCTACCGGCTTCAAGACCTTCTGGCGCGTCACCCTGCCCAACATCAAATGGGGCCTGCTGTATGGCGTGCTGCTGTGCAATGCGCGCGCCTTTGGCGAGTTCGGTGCGGTCAGCGTGGTCAGCGGTCACATTCGCGGGCAGACCAACACGCTGCCGCTGCACATCGAGATTCTCTACAACGAATACGCCTTCGCCGCTGCCTTCGCCGTCGCTTCGCTGCTGGCGGGATTGGCGCTCATTACCTTGCTATTGAAGTCGCTGTTGGAGTGGCGCTACGCCGACCAACTTGCGGCCTCGCGCCGCCACTGAGCCATCCTATGGACATCACCATCAAAAACGTCCGCAAGACCTTTGCGGATTTCCCCGCCCTTACCGGCGTTGACCTGCACATCGAGAGCGGCGAGCTGATCGCCCTGCTCGGCCCCAGCGGCAGCGGCAAGACCACGCTGCTGCGCGCGCTCGCCGGCCTCGAGCCGATCGATGCCGGGCAGATCCTGTTCGGTGCCACCGACGCCACGAACCTGAGCGTGCAGGCGCGCAAGGTCGGCTTCGTGTTTCAGCACTACGCGCTGTTCAAGCACATGACCGTCGCCGAGAACATTGCCTTCAGTCTCTCGGTGCGCGAGGGCAAGACGCGGCCTACGAGCGCGGAGCAGAAGCGCCGCGCCAGTGAGCTACTGGAGCTGGTGCAGCTGAAGGGCCTGGAAAAACGCTACCCCGCGCAGCTTTCCGGCGGCCAGAAGCAGCGTGTGGCCCTGGCGCGCGCACTCGCCATCGAGCCGCGTGTGCTGCTGCTCGATGAACCTTTTGGCGCACTCGATGCCAAGGTGCGCAAGGACCTGCGCCGCTGGCTGCGCGAGCTGCACGACAAGACCGGCGTGACCACCGTGTTCGTCACCCACGATCAGGAAGAAGCGCTCGAACTCGCCGACCGCGTGGTGGTGATGTCCAGAGGCCGCATCGAGCAGGTGGGCACCACGGCGGAGGTGTATGAACAGCCCGCCACGCCCTTCGTGTTCGATTTTCTCGGCAGCGTGAATCTGCTGGCGGGCGAGGTGCAGAACGGCAAGCTCAGGCTCAACGGCCTGTCACTGCCCACCGATAGTCAGCTCAGCGGCCCGGTGGATGTCTACGTGCGCCCGCACGATCTGCGGTTGGTCGAGCAGACCAGCGATGGCCTCGATGCGCGGATCATTTCCGTGCAGCGCACCGGCCCGTTGGTGAAGGCGGTGGCCGCCCTGGCCCATGACGCATCCAAGATGGATATCGAACTCGGCCATCTCGACCCGATGGCGCTCGCCCTCAAGCCAGGCACGGCAGTGCGCCTGCTACCCGTAAGTTTTGGCCTGTTTGCCCGCACACCGCACGCGGAGGTACAGACCTTGCCGGATGTGGTGCCGAATGCGGTACCGGAGCAGCGTGGGGATAGAGCACGCGCCTGATCATAGGATGGTGCTCACCCAACAATTCAGCGGGGAACCGCCACGCATTCGTCTCCGATCAGCACATCGTTATTGCCGCAGACGGTTGTAGCGGAGCCCTCGGTCACCGGCTCATCTTTGCCTGATCCACCGGCTGCAACAGCGACCACCGCAACGACAGCGGCAGCACCGACAGCCCACCAAACCCAACTACGACTGCTGCCGGTCTCGGAAGCATGCAATGCTTTGCCGAGGATGGATGAGTTGAGCTGACCATCCCGGAATAACGACCACTGGACGACAGGGACAAAGCCCAACACTTCACTCGACGCCAGCGGAAGATTCGAGAACCCCGAATGCAATGTCATCGCTGGAGATTGATTGCCTGCACCGAAGTTCAAAGCGAGCAATATCTTGGGCATCACCTCGCTGGCGCTGACGCTGCTGGAGTAGATCAGCGAACAGCCGAGCAGCACACTGAGAATATTGCGTTGAAAAAGATTACGCATATGTGTTCGTTCCCTATGTCGATTCTATGATCTGAGCTTCTGCAACAACTGCCGCGTCGAGCCATCCAGCTCCACCCGCTCGCCCTGCATGGCCTTGAGCACCGTACCCGCAAGCTGCTTGCCCAGTTCCACACCCCACTGATCGTAGGCATTCACATCCCACAGCACACTTAGCGCAAATGTGCGGTGCTCGTAGAGCGCGCACAGTGCGCCGAGGGCCTTAGCATCGAGTTGCTGCAGCAGCAGCGTGTTGCTGGGGCGGTTGCCGGGAAAGACGCGGTGCGGGATGGCCGCTTCGAGGGCGGCACCGCTAAGGCCTTTGGCGGCTAGCTCCGCTCGCACTTCGGCCGCCGTCTTACCGCGCATCAGGGCCTGCGATTGTGCGAGGCCGTTGGCGAGCAGCAACTGGTGCAGCGCGGCATGCGGGTGGTCTGGTTTGGCCACGAGGATGAAGTCCACCGGATGCACCGCAGTACCTTGGTGCAGCATTTGGAAGAACGCGTGCTGGCCGTTGGTGCCGACATCGCCCCAGAGCGTGGGCGTGGTGGCGTAGCCCACCGGCTCGCCCGCGCGATTGACGCGTTTGCCGTTACTCTCCATCTCCAGCTGTTGCAGCCAGCTCACGAACTTTTCGAGCTGCTGGCTGTAGGGGGCGATGACGTGGTCGGCCGCACCGAGAATGTTGCCGTTCCAGAATGCGAGCAGGGCCATCAGCACCGGCAGGTTGGCTTGCAGCGGCGCGCGCTGGAAGTGCTCGTCCATCGCGTGCGCGCCAGCGAGCAACTCGCGGAATCGCTGAGGCCCGATGGCGACCATGATGGCGAGGCCGACCGCACTCCACAGCGAATAGCGGCCGCCGACCCAGTCCCAGAAGTCGAAGACGTTCTCGGGCGCGATGCCAAAGGCCTGCACGTTGGCCATGCAGGTGCTGACGGCGGCAAAGTGTTTGGGGATGGCTTTTTCGCCCATTGCGGCCACCAGCCAGGCGCGGGCAACGTGGGCGTTGGCGAGGGTTTCCTGCGTCGTAAAAGTCTTGCTGGCGACGATGAACAGCGTCGTTGCCGGGTTGAGGGTTTGCAGCACGTGCTCGATCTGCGTGCCATCGACATTGGCGACGAAGTGCAGGCGCGGGCCATCGACGAAGGGCTGCAGGGCGTAGCAGATCATGCGCGGCCCCAGGTCACTGCCACCGATGCCGATGTTGACGACATCGGTAATGGCACGGCGCTTCGCACCCTTCCAGTGGCCGCCGCGCAGCTTGTCGGCAAAAGCGGCCATGCGGTCGAGCACGGCATGTACCTTGGGGACGACGTTGTCGCCGTTGACCGTCATCACCGCCTTGCGCGGCGCACGCAGGGCCATGTGGTAGGCGGCGCGGTGCTCGGTTTGGTTGAGGGGCTCGCCGGCAAAGAGCTTCCTGATCCAGCCACTCATCTCCTGCTGCTGCGCGTAGCCCAGCAAGAGGTCACGGGTCTCGCGAGTGAGGCGCTGCTTGCTGTAGTCGAGGAAGAGGCCCGCCGCCTCGGCGCTGAAAGACTGCGCGCGGCCTTCGTCGGAGGCGAACAGCTCGTTGAGATGGACATCAGCCAGCTCACGCGCATGGGCAGCGAGGGCGCGCCAGGCGCGGCTTTGCGGGAGGGCGGACATTCGGAACCTGGACGTTTAATGAGCCGCTAGAAAAACACATCCCTCACATCCTGTCATTCCCGCGAAGGCGGGAATCCAGACCCACGATGCGGCAACAGACAACTGGATTGCGTTTGGCCGGGATCGGGAGTGACGTAATGTCACTCCCGCTTAAGCCAAACGCCTTCGCGGGAATGACACTTCAGAGCAGGTGGTAGTTGAAGCTGATGCTCACCCGCTCCTGCGCGATGGTGGAGGCCGGCACCTCGTGCCGCAACCAGCTCTCGAACAGGATGACCTTGCCGACCTCGGCGGGGACGGTGATGAAGGGCTGCTGCTCGCGCGGCGCTAGGTGACTGCGCATCGGCGCGGCCATCAACTGCGACAGGCGCGGATCCTCGAACTTGAGGCCCGAGGCACCGCGCGGCGTCCTCACGTAATAGGTGCCGCTGACCACCGACTGCGGGTGCAAATGAAAGCTGTGCGCACAACCCTTGGGCATGATGTTGGCCCAGCAGTCGGTCATCACCAAGCGTCCTCCACGCAGATCCCAGTGCAGGGCCTTGGCGTAGCGGCGCACATGCAGATTGAGCTTGGCTTCGAGCAGCATGAAGGTGCTGCTGAATTGATGGAGACGATCCATCGAGCCATAGCTGGTATAGCCGCCGACATAGCCGGTCTTGCTCCACTGCTGACCGGCGCGGTCGAAGTCGCGGAGCTGCTCGATTTCTTTCAGCAGCTCGGTGTTGAGCGACTTGACGCCCTCACGCATCAGCGGCGCGTGGTGGATGAGGGTGGGAAACCAGCTTTGGGTATGGGCCATGGTGTCGTCTTCACAAAAGAAAACGCCCGCATCGCAGCGGGCGTTTTGAGGACAGCAAAAATCTAAGCCGCCATTTGGACAGGGATGGTGTTGCTGGTGCGGCGCACGCCGTTCTTGGCATCGCAGTACACCAGCTTGGGCTTGTGCAGCCGGGCCTGGGCTTCTTCCATGTCGGCGTAAATGGCGATGATGGCCTGGTCGCCGACGCGCGCCTTGTGAGCGGCCGCACCGTTGACCGAGATGATGCCGCTGCCCTCTTCCGCACGGATGGCGTAGGTGGTGAAACGTTCGCCATTGGTGACGTTGTAGATGTCGATCTGCTCGAACTCCAGGATGCCGGCGAGATCGAGCAGCTTGCCATCAATGGCGCAGCTGCCGTCGTAGTCGAGTTCAGAGTGGGTGACGCGGACGGAGTGCAGCTTGCACTTGAGCATGGTGAGACGCATGGCGGATTCCTCTTGCTTGGTGCGTTCAGCGCGGCCCACTAAGACATACGCGCTTCGCAGATGGGTTCAACGAGCAAGCGGGCGGCCCAATAAGACATGCACCCGGTTCGTGAGCGGCGTCAGCAATGACGACCCCGTCACGAATCAGCCATAAGTTTAGGCTGATTTCGGCATGGATCAAGCCCCGGTGATCAGCCCAGTGAAACCCTGAGGTTATCGATCAGCCGGGTGTTGCCCAGCAAGGCCGCAATCAAAATCACCAAGTTCTTGTTTTCATTGGCGGGTGGCTGCAAATCCGGCGTGCGGATGGCAACGTATTGCGGCGCAAAACCGTGCGCGCTGAGCGCCTGCATCCCGGCCTGCTCCAGCCCAATGTAGTCGCGCGAACCCTGCTGGATTTCGTGCGCGATGGTGACCAGCGTGGCGTGGATTACCGAGGCGGTGTGGCGTTCGTCCACCGCCAGATACTGGTTGCGGCTGGACATGGCCAAGCCGCTCGTCTCGCGCCGTGTCGGCACACCGATGATCCCGATGGGCAGGTGCAGGTCACGCACCATGCGGGTGATGACGGCGAGCTGCTGCCAGTCTTTTTCGCCGAACAGGGCGACATCGGGCTGCACGAGGTTGAACAGCACATTCACCACCGTCGCCACCCCCTCGAAATGCCCGGGGCGGAACTCGCCTTCCAGGCCTTCGCTCACCTTGCTCACCTTGACCTCGGTGGTCAGCGGCAGGCCGTGCGGATACATCTCCTCGACGCCCGGGGCGAACAAAAGGTCGCAGCCAGCGGCGGCGAGCTTCTGCTGATCGTCCGGCAGCGTACGCGGATAGCGGCCGAAATCCTCCTTGGGTCCAAACTGCAGGGGATTGACGAACACGCTTGCCACCACGCGAGGCGCATGGGTTTTGGCGGCGTGGATCAGATCGATATGGCCAGCGTGCAGATTGCCCATCGTCGGCGCAAAGGCAATGCGCTCGCCCACCGCACGCCACGCGGCGAGTTGCTGCCGCAGCTCGGCCACGGTGTGGACGGTCAGCATGGCGCTAGAAACAATGTTCCGGCGCGGGATAGGCTCCCGACTTCACTTCGCGCACATAGGCTCCAATCGCGGCCTCGATCAGGCCGGCCCTCTCGCCACTGGCCTTCGCATCGGCGAGGTAGTTCTTGACGAAGCGTGGCGTGCGCCCGAGCGTGACCTGTGGCGAGATGCCCAGCACATCCTGCAGCACGAGAATCTGCCCATCGACCTGAAGCCCCGCGCCGATGCCGATCACCGGCACCGGCGACTCGGCAGTGATGCGCGCGCCGAGCGCGGCGGGAATACATTCCAGCAGCAAGAGGTCGGCACCAGCCTCGGCCAGCACTTTGGCGTCGTGCAGCATGGCCTCGGCGGCGGCGTCCTCGCGGCCCTGCACCTTGAAAGTGCCCATCTTGTGGATGAACTGCGGCTGCAGGCCGAGATGCGCGCACACCGGCACGCCGCGCACGGCAAGGTATTCGACGATGTTTGCCTGCTCTCTGCCGCCTTCGAGCTTCACCATCTTCGCGGCACCCTCCTGCATCAGGCGCTGGCTGGCATCGAGTGCGCGGTCAAGCGTGGCGTAGCTGAGAAACGGCAGGTCGGCGACCAGGTATGCACGCTTCAGATGCGGTGCCACGCACTTGCTGTGATAGACGATGTCACTCACGGTCACTGGCGTCGTTGTGCTGCCGCCATGGATCACCATGCCGAGCGAATCGCCGATCAAGATCACATCCACGCCGGCACGGTCTTCGATCAGCGCAAAGCTCGCATCGTAGGCGGTGAGGCAGGCGATCTTCTCGCCTGCCGCGCGCATCCTGGCAAGGTCGGCGATGTTCAGTTGTTTGATGGCTTCGTTCATGCGCTTTTCTTGTCATTCCCGCTAGGCGGGAATCCAGGTATTAGTTAACTGGTTGATGCCGTGACGCTTCGCGCTGGGTTCCCGCCTCCGGGCACCCAAGAAAATCGAAGATTTTGCTTGGGGACCCGTTCGCGGAAACGACAGACAGACGGACTATAACAACAGGCTTTCGGGCAGCCGCGCGTAGCCCTTGGGCTGGCTCAGCCACTGCTGCAAAGCGGTGTAAGTACCGACCTGCGCGGCGAGATCAACCTGCGACACGTCGATCTCGATCACGGGAGCGGCGCGGTAAGCCGCGAAGTAGCGGGCGTAGACGGCACTCAGGTCTGCGAGATAGTCGCGCGAAATGGTCGCCTCGTAGCTGCGGCCGCGCTCGGCGATGCGCTCCATCAGCACGTCCACTGGCGCGGTGAGATAAATCACCGCCGAGGGCGCTGGCACGCTCCAGGCCAGGCGCTCGAACACGGTGTCGTAGAGCTTGAGATCGGCCTGCGACAAGGTGAGTTCGGCAAACAGCCTGTCCTTGTCGAACAGAAAGTCCGCAATCCATTGCTCGTCGAACAGATCACCCTGCGCAAAAGCCTCGCACTGCCCGGCGCGTTGCAGCAGAAACACCAGCTGCGCGGGTAACGCGCCAGTGGTCGGATCGCGGTAGAAGCGCGGCAGAAAGGGATTGTTCTCCGGTTGCTCCAGCAGCAGGCGTGCGCCGCTGTCGGCGGCCAGACGACGCGCGAGTGTGGTCTTGCCGGCACCGATGGGGCCGTCGATCACCACATAGCGCTGACCGCTCATATCCACTCCGAGAGCGCGGGCGTGGGCAGCTTGTCGAGCAGATCGCGGGCGCGGCCGAGCAAGGGCACCTGCACCTCCGGCGCGATCTCGATCAGCGGCCAGAGCACGAAATCACGAAAGGCAAGTTCGGGGTGCGGCAAGGTCAGTCGCGCGGTACTGCACACCATCTGCCCATACAGCAGCAGATCGAGATCAAGCAGGCGTGCACCCCAACGCTCGCCACGCACACGGCTTGCGGCGTCTTCGATGGCGAGCAGCGCATCCAGCAGCGGTTCGGGCGCCATCGCGGTATCGAGCTGGGCGACGGCATTGCAGTAGTCGGGTTGGCCGGCAGGGCCGATAGCGGAGGAGCGATAGAAGGTGGAGACCTTTTTCACCTCGGTGTGCGGTAGCGCGGCAAGTGCCTGCACGGCCCCCCGCAGCTGCACCGCAGGCTCGCCCAGGTTGGCCCCCAAACCCACAAAAACTTCAGGCATTGCCGCTGGGCTTGTTGCCAGAAGAATTGCGATTGCGGCCACTGCGGCGACGGCGCTTCTTGGGCTTGCCGTCGTTGCTGGCGACCGCCGTCTCTTCTTCATCCTCAATCGGCGGCAGCGCGCCGGGTTGCAGTTGCACGGCCGTCCACCAATCCGCCAACTCGCGGCTGGCATCGCCGACCGCGGCCCGCAGCAGCAGAAAGTCGTAGGCGGCGCGGAAGCGCGGGTGTGTGAGCAGGCGCGCGGGCTTACCACCTTTGCGCTGTTCGAGGCGTGGTTGCAGCGCCCAGATTTCCTGCATCGGCATCGCAAACCGTTTGGGGATGGTGACGCGGCCATTGGCGAGTGCGATGGCCTCGTCCGCCGCCTGAGTCAGCGCCAGATTGGGATGCAGACCCTCACGCTGCATCAGGTGCACGAAGCGCTCCGCCACGCAGGGCCAGAGAATGGCAGCGTAGAGGAAGGCGGGCGTCACCGGCTGGTCTTCGGCAATACGCTTGGCGGTGTTTTCCAACGCCTTGACGATGAAGCTCTCAAAGCCCGGATGGCGCTTGAGGGTGGCCTCGGTATGCGGGAACAGCTCGCCAAACAGCCCGCGCACGCGCAGGCCACGGAAGTTGGCGACGGCATCCACCGTCAGCAGGATCTTGATGATCTCGTCGAACAGGCGTGCCGCCGGAATCTCACGCAGCAGGGGAGCGAGACGGTAGATCGCCTCTTCACTCGCAGGCTCGATGGTGAAGCGCAGTTTGTTGGCGATGCGCACCGCCCGCATCATGCGCACCGGGTCTTCGCGGTAGCGCAGTTCCGGGTCGCCGATCAGCCGGATGAGGCGGTTGTTGACATCCTCGATGCCGCCAGTGAAGTCCACCACGGCATAGTCTTCGATGTCGTAATACAGCGCGTTGACGGTGAAATCGCGGCGAATCGCATCGGTCTCCAGCGTGCCGTACTCGTTGTCACTGAGAATGCGGCCGGTCTCATCGCGCTCGTGGCTGTCGGTGATGGCACCCCGGAAAGTGGTGACCTCGATGATCTCGTTGCCGAAGCGCACATGCGCAATCACGAAACGCCGGCCGATCAGCCGCGCGGTGCGAAACACCTGCCGCAACTGCTCCGGCCGCGCATTGGTGGCGATGTCGAAATCCTTCGGCGTGATGCCCGCCAGGATGTCGCGCACCGCACCGCCCACCAGATGTGCCTCGTAGCCCGCATCGCGCAGGCCGTACAGCACCTTCAGTGCCGCATTGGAGATCAGTTTGCGCGAGACGGGATGGTCTTCGCGCGGGATGCGGCGAGCTTGCAAGGTCGTATGCGGGGTTGGGCGTGGGCGCGATTATAGGTGCGCGTCAGTTCGCCGGTTCGTAGACCGGCGGCATCAACGGCAGATATTGCGCACGCTTGCTGGTTGCTGCCCCCGTGAGCGCGAAGCCGACCGGCTTGCCGCTCGCATCCTTGAACACGGCTTCGAGATCAGGGGCCAAGCCGCTCACTTCCCATGCGCCTTCGACCATCGGCGGCGGATTGACGAGCGTCGGACAGGCGGGCGTTTTTACGATCACCGGCATGGCCGGGAACTTGGCCTTGGTCGGCGTGCCGGTGAGGGTCGCAGCGAGCGCGCGCGCGCTGTGCGCGATGGGCAGGATGTAGGGCAGCAGGCGACCATTGATCTCAACGCAATCGCCCAGCGCGTAGACATCTGCCGCCGAAGTTTGCAGATGGTCGTCAACGACGATGCCGTGGCGCGTGGTCAAGCCGGCTTCGGCGGCAAGCTGGGTCGCGGCTTTCAAGCCCACGGCGGAGAGCACGACATCGACCGTCTGCGTGCTGCCATCGGCAAAGCGCACGGTGATGACCGTGTCAGCACGGTCGAGCGAGGCGATGCTGGTCCGCAAATGCCATTGCACTCCCAGCCCCGAAAGAGCTGTTTGCAGTGCCTGGCCTTGAGCCTCTGGCAGCAGGCGCGGCAAGGGCCAGCCGGCGAGATCGGCGACGTGCACGACATGGCCCTGCGCCGCCAGATCGTTGGCAAACTCGCAGCCGATCAGCCCCGCGCCGATGATCAGCACGCGCGCGCCGGGCGGGATTGCCGCACGGAAGCGCGCGTAGTCCTCACGGTCGTTCACCGCCATCACCTCGTCGGCTGCCGTGCCGGTGAGGGGCAGGCGGATCGGTGCGGCACCGGTTGCGAGGATGAGCTTGGAGTAGTCCAGCACCTCATCCCCCACCCACACGCGGTGCGCCGCCGGTTCGATGCGCGTCACTGTCGTGCGGGGCTTGAGCTCGATCTTCATGGTCTCGATCAGTTGCTCGGCAGTGTTCTTGATGAGCCCATCGGCGTCCTTGCCCGCCGCGAAGGCCTTGGAGAGATCGGGTTTGTAGTAGTAGTGCCCGTCATCGCGCGTGAGCACGCGGATCGCCACATCCGGCGACAGCCGCCGCACTTCGCGCGCAAGCGTGATGCCCGCATGACCAGAGCCAATGATGGTGATGGGTGCACCCATGCCAATCTCCCGAGGTCAGATAAAACAAAGCCCGCGCAAGGCGGGCCGGTTCAAGAGGGCGAAAAAACAGCGGATCGGCGTCACGAGCGCTTGCGCTTGCGAATGGTCAAGCGCAGCAGCCGCGACTATAGTTTTTTGGCGTTCCCACGGGGATTCGAACCCCGGTTCTATCCGTGAGAGGGATATGTCCTAGGCCTCTAGACGATGGGAACCTGCACATATTTTAGCGCGGGATGTCCCTGCCGTCTCGTGTCGGCAATACAGGACAATACGGACATCCATTTTTCGACAGCCCCCCATGCCCGACCTCACCCTGCCCGCCCCCATCTGGCGACGGCTTGCTGCACTCGTCTACGACGGTCTGCTCTACCTCTCGCTGTTGATGGCCGGTCTGGTGCTTGCCACGCCGGTGGTCGCGTTTTTCGTCGCCGAGGATGCCCGCACACCGCTGCACAACTTCGCCGTGTTGCAGCTCTATGGGTTTGTGATCGGCCTGCTCTTTTTCGGCTGGTCTTGGGCACGCGGCGGGCAGACCCTGGGGATGCGCGTGTGGCGCTTGCAGCTGCGCCGACTCGATGGCAGCGGCCTGCGCTGGCCCATCGCGGCACTGCGCTTCACGGCAGGCATGCTGCTGTGCGTGGGCGCACTCTGGCTCGGCAAGCACTTGGGTGCCGCGGCTTATGGCGCAGCCCTGCTCAACTTCGTGCCCTGCCTGCTGACGACACGCGGGCGCGCACTCAATGACCTCGCCGCAGGCACCGAGATGGTCGTGCTGCCACGGGCTGCAAACTAGGGCGTGTCATCCATTGGGCAATCGCAGCGTTGCGGGTCAAAACCGCGCAGTGCAAGGAACGGGGCGCAGCGAATGGTTGTTCCATTCGCAAGCCTTGTGACGCCGCAATGCGCGGTTTTGGCCGCAACCCTGTGGGGCCGGACTGTTTTGGGGCATCGCTACGTTGGCCAGTGAGGGAAATAGAACCACTATTCCCCTCACTCGCCGCCTTGCGCTGCCCCAAAACAGCCTTCGGCCGCTGCGACTGCCCAATGGATGACACGCACTAGTTCGCCCGCTGGATCCTGAACGCTGCAATCGCCGCCCACACCGCCGTCGGGCCACCAGCGGCGAGGATGGCGTTCCAGCCATAGATCTGCCCCAGGCTCAGGCTCACCCGGTTGACGACGTAAAAGCCGACGCCGAGCAGAATCCCCAGCAACAGGCGCTGCCCGGCACCGGAGTCGCGCAGCGAGCCAAACGCAAACGGCACCGCGAACAGCGCCATCGCAATCACCGTCAGCGGTTCGATGAGTTTGTGCCAGAACTGCAAGCGGTACTTGGCGGCATCGAGTTGGTTGGTATCGAGGTAATCGATGAGACGGGAGAGACCCGCGACCGAGATCGCATCGGCCTCCAGCAGATACAGGCGCAGCACATTGGGCGTGACGGTACCGCTCCAGCGCGCGGTGGCGTGGTGGCTGGTCTGTGCGTGGCCCTCGGCGGTGAAATGAGTCTCCCGCACATCCTCCAATTGCCAGCCGCCATCGAGGTATTGCGCACGCGCCGCAGCCAGCACTTTTTGCAGCTTGAGCGTCGTGTCGAGACTGTAGATTTCAACCGCCTCGGCGCGGTCCTCGGTGACCAGGCGGCGAATCCGCAACACTTCGTCACCATCGCGCAGCCATACCATCGCCGCGCCGCTGGCATCGTTGCTGCCGGACTTGATCGCCGCCGCCAGGCGTTCGCCCTGCGGTGCAACGGCATCGCTCACCACCCAGCCGATGCCGCCCAGCAAGGCCCCTGCGAACAGCGTCGCCAGCGCGATCCGGGTGTTGGAAAGTCCTGCTGCCCGCATCGCCGTGAGTTCGCTCTGACCTGCCAGCATGCCAAGCCCCATCAGCGCGCCGATCATCGAGACGATGGGCATCAGGAGAGCCAGGCCGGAGGGCATCTGCAACAACGTGGTCTGCACCAGTTGCAGCACGCCAAAACCGTTCTTGCCGGTTTCGTCGGCGTCGGTGACGAGGGTGATGAAACTCTGGATCGCCAGCATCGCCAGTGCCACCACGGCAGTGATGCCGAGGATGTGGCGGATGATATAGACCGTGAGCAGGCGGGGCATGGCACGCACCTTAGCGGACTTGGATTGCTTTCGTCCCATGGTTTAACAGCCTAAAATGTGGAAAACGTGCGGCTTTTGCGCCATCACGCCAAACCGTTCCCCAAAATCCACATTTCGAGTCTTTGAGCAGCCATGAGCATGGAATATTTCGTTAAGAGCGGTAATCCAGAGAAGCAGCGCGTGGCCTGCATCATCGTCGGCATCTTCGACCGCCGCGCCGCATCCGAGCCCGCCGAAGTGGTGGACAAGGCCAGCGAAGGCCAGGTTGCCGCCATCCTGCGCAAGGGCGACATGGACGGCAAGCTCGGCTCCACTCTGGTGCTGCACGGCGTGCCCGGCGTGTTCGCCGACCGCGTGCTGCTGGTGGGACTGGGCAAGCAGCGCGACTTTGACGAGACGAGCTTCCGCAAGGCCAACGCCGCTGCCGCCCGCGCACTGCGCAACAGCACGGGCGCGATCGATGCTGTGAGCTATCTCACTCACATCGAGGTCAAGGGCCACGACACCCGCTGGAACGTGCAGCAGGCCGTGATGGCGACCGAAGACAGCTTCTACCGTTTCGACACCCTGAAGGGCGCACCCAGCAAGGAGCACCTGCCGGTCTACAAGCTGGAACGCCTCACCTTCGACGTGCCGCGCCGCTCCGACCTGCCCGCAGGCGAGCAGGGCCTGTCAGAGGCCCTCGCCGTGGCGCATGGTGTCTCGCTCGCCAAGGACCTGGGCAATCTGCCCGGCAACATCTGCACGCCCAGCTACCTCGCCGACTGCGCGCTGCAAATGGCCGCTGCAAACCCGGATCTGCTCAAGGTCAAAATCCTTGAAGAAGCCGACATGGAAAAGCTCGGCATGGGCTCGCTGCTCTCGGTCAGCCGTGGCTCGCGCCAGCCGGCGAAGCTGATCTGCCTCGAATACCGGAACGGCGTGAAGGGCGAAAAGCCGGTGGCGCTGGTCGGCAAAGGCCTCACCTTCGACTCCGGCGGCATCAGCCTCAAGCCGGGTGCCAAGATGGATGAGATGAAGTTCGACATGTGCGGCGGCGCTTCGGTGCTCGGCACTTTCAAGGCGCTGGTGGAGCTGAAGCTGCCGATCAATGTCGTCGGCGTGATCGCCTCCAGCGAGAACATGCCGGACGGCATGGCCAGCAAACCGGGCGACATCGTCACCAGCATGGCCGGCATCACCATCGAAGTGCTCAACACCGACGCCGAAGGGCGCTTGATTTTGTGCGATGCGCTCACCTACACCGAGCGTACCTACGAGCCTGCCGTCTGCATCGACATGGCCACCCTCACCGGGGCTTGCGTGATCGCACTCGGCCAATTCCCGTCGGGCCTGTTCAGCAACACGCCCTCGCTGGCGCGCGCGCTGCTCACCGCCGGCGAGCAGATCGGCGACCGTGCCTGGGAACTGCCGCTGTGGCCGGAGTACGAGGAGAACATCAAGAGCGAGTTTGCCGACATCGCCAACATTGCCACCAAGGGGGAGGGCGGCGGCGCGATCATCGGCGCGACCTTCCTGCACAAGTTCACCAAAAAAATGAAATGGGCACACCTGGACATCGCGGGTACTGCCTGGATCGGCAAGAAAGGCACGGGGCGCCCGGTGCCGCTGCTGACGCAGTACCTGGTCAATTACGCAGCCAAAGAAGAGTAAGTCCCTTGTCATTCCCGCGCAGGCGGGAGTGACAAGGGGAAGGGTGTGAGCACATGACAAGAATCGACTTCTACATCCTGCCTGCCGAGGGCGGCACCGACCCGGTAGTCGCTGCCGCCCGCCTCTGCGACAAAGCCGTCAGCGCAGGCAAGTCGCTCTACGTCAGCACGCCCGATATGGCGCGGCTGGATGCGCTGGATGATCTGTTGTGGACCCAGCGGCAGGGCAGCTTCATCGCCCACGAACGCTTCGTGCGCGACGCCCCTGTGGAGCCGCTGCCCAAGGTCTTGCTCGGCGATGCGGAGCCGCCGGAGGGCTGGCAGGACGTGTTGCTCAACCTCGGGCAGGAAGTGCCTCCCTACTTCAGCCGCTTCGAGCGGGTGCTGGAGATCGTGCCCGGTGATGCCGCCAGCCGTGCTGCGTGCCGCGAGCGCTTCAAGTTCTATCGCGATCGCGGCTATGAGTTGAAGACGTTCGAGCAGACCGCCGAGGGCGCCTGGGTCGCCAAGGCATAAAGAGGTGCGTGCGCTGTGCGCACGAACAGCCAGCGATGGAATCGTGCGCACAGCGCATCCTGCGGACGCGGTCGTTGCCGCGCTGGCGGGAATCCAGGCAGCAGCTACAGCCAAGGTGAGGCAAGTCTGGAGATCGTAAAAATAACGTCCGTTCGTTGACGGTATGGCAATGGATATATATATTCTTTCCATAAATTGAAACGTTCGTTCGTTATTAAATATGAAGAAGCTCTCTGCAAACAATCGTCGGCTGGAGGCTCAGGACAGCGATCTGCCGGCGCTGGCGCAGCGGCGTGGCGCCTATGAAACGGTTTTGAAAACTGCCCTGCGCCTGTTCGCGGAAAGGGGCTTCGGCGGCACATCGGTGCGCGACATCGCAGCGGCGGCGGCGGTGCAGCCCGCCACCCTGTATGCGCACTTTCCATCGAAAGACCATGTCCTGGCCGAACTCATCAAGATCGGTCACGAGGAGCATTTCAGCCGCCTCAAGATCGCGCTGCTGGAGAGCCAGCCCGATCCCCGCGAGCAGGTCGCGGCCCTGGTGCGTGCCCATGTCCGCATGCATGTCGAGTTCCCGACACTGGCGGTGGTGGCCAATGCCGAACTCCATGCCTGCGCGCCGGGGCTGATCATGGCCTCGCTGGAACTGCGTCGGCAGTCCGAGCAGATGTTCCAAGACGTGATCGAGCGCGGCATCCGCATGGGCCTGTTCAAGGTCCCTCACGCTTGGCTGGCGATGGCGATGATCGCCGGCGCGGGTCTGAGGGTCTCGCACTGGTACACCCCGGCCTTCGAGCTGAGTGCGGCCCAGGTCGCCGAGACTTATACGCAGATGGCCTTGCGGATTCTGGGCGTGGCCGATTAGTCGTTGCTAGCAGTGCCGGAGTGTGCCGCCGCAAAGTACGGCGGCCACCCGGATCAGGCAGTGCAGGAGGAGAGGATCAATGTCTGTTCAAGGGTGCAAAGCCAGGTCTTTGCAACGCTGGCGGAATCGGCTGGCTATGCTGCTGTCAGTTTCTGCCCTGATGGGGCCGGGCGTGGTTGCAGCGCAGGCGCAGCCGGATGAGCTGGATGCGCTGCTTGCCGAGTCGGAAGCCGAAACGCCGCCATCGGCACCGCCGGACAAGGACTCAGCACCTGGATCTGCCGCCCAGCCTGCAACGGCTCCGGCTGCGGACACACAAAGCGCCACGCCGCAAGCCCTGCCCACGATTCCCGTGGCCGCCATCGTGGAGCCTGCGGCCACGCCAGCGCCTGGCGAGAAGGCGGTTCGATCCAGAACCATCGAAGAGATTCTGGTGACGGCGCAGAAGCGCGAAGAGGCGATCCAGGACGTGCCGATCT
>JAKFXK010000061.1 GCA_021731445.1 Nevskiaceae bacterium
CGCCTTTCTCGACAAACGCGAGGCGAGCCTGGAAACCTTGAAAATGATGCTGTTCACTGCTTTGAAAATCCCATTTTTCTGGACAGATCAAAAAAAATGTCCCGGCTCAACAGATAAGTGCCGACAAGCCACAAGGCCGAGAACAGCAGTGCGGATGCGATCAATTTCAACGCCGCCGAATCCCAATCCAAGCGTAACTGAGTGACGATGATGAAAGATACGAAAGGAACGATCAGGGCACGGCCGAACATCCATCGATGGGGCGGGATGTTCAGCACGCGCCTAGCAACATAAACATGGACGAAAAATGCGAGCGCGGCCAAGAGGAGGCGGGTTTCCAAAAATACTTGGAGACCTGCATGAACGGAAACCAGATACCCCAGCAGATAAACGCCAAGCATGAACAGAGTCGTCCATGTCTCGACATGAGGTTTGCCGATAGCGCGATAGACCTCTCCGTTCGCGCCAACGATCCATGAGAGGCCGTGCATCAGGCCGAGAATGCCAATCACAGAGCCGATGCCTTCCCACTGCGCTCCCAATACGACGGATCCAATCTCGCTGCCCGCTGCGAGCAGGAAAAAACCGATGGGGAGAGCGATCAACGCGAATATCTGTGCGACGTACAGCAACCCCGCGCTGAGTTCCGGGATACTTTTTTGAGTCGAGGAAAAACGGCTGTACAGAACCGGCAGGACGGGGGCAAACAAGAGGCCGAAAATCATGGTGGCGAGCGTATTTCCTGTGCGATACAGCCCCATTTCGTGCATGCCGAGATAGCGGCCCACGACAAAGGCATCCATCCATGCGTAGAACCAGGCCAGTACGCCGCTCAACATTGCCCATTTGCCGAAAGCGAGAAGCTCAAAAGCGAGTGCCAGATCGAATCGCGGCTTGGGATGCCATGCACTGATGCGCCATAGCGCGATGCCCTGCATGAGTTGTCCGCAGAGACTGCCCATAACCAAGGCCCAGTAGCCGAAACCGTAAATGGCCAACGGAATCGACGCGATGACCGGCGCGGTGGTGCTGAGGAGTCGCACCCAGAACAGCGGTTTGAAGTGCAGATCTTTCTGCATCAGCGCGACATGTATGGATGAGAGCGCGGCGAGCGGAAGTTGCAGCGACAGAACGCAAATGACGGGTGCAATTCGCGCATCGTGGAAGAAAGTAGCGAGTGCGCGGGATGCCACGATGAGAACTGCGGCCATCAGCAAAGCGATGGCCATATTCAGCCCAAATGCGATGTCGGCGCTCTCCTCTACTTTGCTCTGACGCTGTATCAATGCCTTCGCAAGGCCGGCTTCCGAAAAAAGTTGGGAAAAGCTTATGACAACCATCGCGGCGGCGGCCACGCCGAAGTCCTCCGGCGACAGCAGGCGCGCCAACAGGAGAAAGGTGAGTGGAGCAATGGTTTTTGCAGCAGCCTCCGCCAGCGCTGACCATTTGAGCGCCTGGATGGTCTTGTCAGCCAGCAGCGCCTCTTTTTTCATGGCGAATCAGGCGTGATCGAAACCACCCTGCCGGTTTCTGCCATGGCCATCAGCACCATCAGAATCAGCATCCACACCATCTTTCGGCGCTCAGCAGGAGTGAAAACGGCCCAGGCTCTGTAGAGATCGCGGCGCATGTTCCGCGCTCAGCGGCTGTTGTTACTGCCCTGCTGGGTATTGGCATACAACAGCTGGGTAATCTGCTCCGATACCAGGCCCATCAAAAACGTCAATATCGAGGTGGTGAACAGCAGCGCGCCGGCATTGGTGAAACGTCCTTCGGCGATGTAGGTGTAGGCGTAGTACCAGGCGCCACCGGCAAATAAGGCAGCGGCGACAGTGCCGAATATCTTCAGTGGCGAGTAGAGCGTGGTGATCTTGAGGATGATGATGAAAAACCGTCCCCCATCGCGGAGAGGACGGATGTGGCTTTGTGTGCCGGTCGTTCTTGCCAGCACCGTCACGGGCTCGAAATGCACGCCGTAACCGGCGCGGATCAGACACATGGTGCTGGTGGTGGGGTAGCTGAACTTGTTGGGCAACAGCGGCAGAAAGGGCAGAAAGGCCGTCCGCCGCACAGCGCGGAAGCCGGAGGTGAGGTCGAGGATGGGCTGTCCTGTCAGCCAGCTGGCCAGGCGGTTGTAGAGGCCGTTGGCCAATCGTCTGGCGAGATTGGCGTGGGCCTGGGCCGAGCGGGTGCCCACCACCAGATCGTAGCCGCCGGCGAGCTTCGCCAGCAGCAGGGGGATGTCTTCGGGGCGGTGCTGGCCGTCGGAATCCATCATCACCAGCACCTCGCCGCGCGCGGCCCGCGCGCCGCTTTTGATGGCAGCGCCATTGCCACGCGAGACCGGATGGCGGACGACGGTGGCGCCGCCTGCGGCAGCAATCTCGGCGGTGTTGTCGGTGGAGCCGTCGTCGACGACGATGATTTCAGCGGAGGGCAGAGTGTTGCGCAGTTTGTGCAGCAGCTCGGCCAGAGAGGCCGCCTCGTTGCGTGCAGGCAGGATGACGCTGACAGGGGTGTGCATGGTCGCAATCCGCAGTGGGCGAGGGGGGAATGGGTGCCAATGATCGGGTAATGCGGCGGCGGCTGCATGGCTGCTGAAATTAACGGTTAAGGTCGAGCCGCTCCGCAAGCTGCGGCGCCAAAGACGCCGCGAAGCGGGCCGTGAGATGTTGCCCGTCGCGGAAAACCACCATTCCGTTCTGCTCAGCGCGGCAGAGGCCATCGGGGCAGACTGACTCGGTGAGGTCGAGCACGGTGAGGTTGCCAAGACCGCTGGCGGCTGTTTGCAGCCAGTTGTGAACCGCCTCACCCCGCGCATCAAAAACCGAAGCTGTGCAGCGATTCTCGTTGGTGATGCTTTCATACAGATCGCTGCGGGGGGCTAGGCAGGCTGGGCCGTCAAAAGGGAGTACGGGAGTGGAGCGCAGCACATACACCGAACGGGCTGCAGTGCTGAGGGTTCTGAAAATGCGGGCGGAACCTTCGATCCATTGCTGGCGGTTCAGCTCGTAAGTAAAGGTTGAACCCAGCAGCACTATATCTGGCCTGAGTGTGACGATCTGCCGCAGGGCATCCTGCCGCCATTGGGCGCATTCGTGGTACTCGCGCTGGATGCGTGCGTTGTAGATCGGTGCATCCACCATCGGACACGAGGACTTGGTGATGGCGAGCAGACGCCAACCAGGTCGGCTGAATACCGCCGCCGCCGCCGGAAACCATTGCAGGCCGATACTGTCGCCGATGATTATGGCCGTGTGCTCGGCATCCTCAGGGCCAAAGGCACACACCCGCACCGCAGCGCTGTGGTACCAGTCATCGCAGCCCATCGCATAGATTGCCGCGATGTCGTTTCGCACCGTCAGCAGACGCAGTTGCTCAGGTTGCAGCGTGCGTTGCAAGGCCTGGTTGTGCAGCGCGATGGCGGCCAGATGGATAACCGCCATCAACGACAGCGCGACAGCCACGGTGCGCACGGGCCTGGCAATGAAGCGGGGATTGCGCCGCACCGGCTGCTCGATGCAGCGATAGGTGATGGCGGCCAGCAGCAGCGAGAACAGGGCAAGTCCGAGGCGATCCACCAGCGAGGGGGCTTGCAGCACCGCCTTGCCCAGCAGCAGCACCGGCCAGTGCCAGAGGTACCAGCCATAGGAAACATGGCCGAGTGCTTGCAGCGGCGGCCAAGACAGCCAGACAGCGACGCCTTGTCCCGGCAACACGCTGCCTGTCGCCAGCAGCAAGGCGGTTGCCAGTGATGGCAGCAAGGCCCAGAGGCCGGGATAGGCCAATGATTCGTGCAACCAGAAGGCGGCGAGTGCCAATAGACACAGGCCAGTCCAGCCCGCCATGCGCAGGGCGGGATGAGGCACGGTTGTGTGCGGATGCAGGCAGAGCGCTGTCAATCCACCCAGCGCAAACTGCCAGGCGCGTGTGGGGGCTAGGTAGAAAGCCAGGGGGGTGTCGTGCGCGGTCAGCAGCAGGCAGGCGGCAAGACTGAGCGAAAAGACCCCGAGCAGAGTCGACCGCAGGGACAGGTGCAGGCGCGCTGCCAGCAGCAGCAACAGAGGCCAGAATAGGTAGAACTGCTCCTCCACTGCCAGTGACCAAGTGTGCAGAAAGAGGTCATCACCAGCCGCTGGGCCAAAGTAGTCCAGGTCACCAAAGGCGAAATGGAAGTTGCTGAGCCAGACCGCAGCATAGGCCGCTGAAAAGGCCTGACGTGGCATCGCTCCGGGTGCCAGCAGCAGCCAGCCGAACAGGCAGCTCGCGGCGATCACCAATAACAGCATCGGCAGCAGTCGGAGGAGTCGCCGTGCATAGAAGGTGGTGAGTTGGATGCGCCCGGTATTGCGCAGCTCCGTAGCCAGCTGGCTGGTGATGAGGTAGCCAGACAACACGAAGAAGACATCGACGCCGACAAAGCCACCAGCCAGCCAGGGCAGTCCCACATGTGCGGCCACGACGAGCAGGATGGCGATGGCCCTTAGGCCCTCGATATCCGCCCGGTACGATGTTGTCCCCATTGTTGCGGCGTTCACCAACCCCCTCTAAGGGTCTTTGGCATTGAGCTTTTCACGAAGGGCCGCGATTTCGTCCCTGTATTCGCCAATCCGATCAAGCAGCTCGGTGTTTGCGAGGTGCTGTGCCGCCAGTTGCGGCTGTCCCAATCGCTCGGCCAGATAGGCGGCGTTGAGCTGGAACAGGGCATAACGGGGTTCCAGCTCGATGGCGGCGAGGGTGACGCCGATGGCCGCCTGTGGATCATTGGCGGCAGTGGCCAGGTAGTTGCCGTAGTTGGTCAGCACCAGGCCACGGCTCAGGTTGTCTGTGCTGGGGTTGCCAAGCGTGGCATTGACCAGGGCGGCCATCGCTTCGGGAGCAATCTGCAGTTGCTTGTGGGCAGCCGCGCGGATGACCAGCAAAACCGGTAGCGGTGACAGCCGCTGCATATGTGCAGTGCGATGTGTGAGGTCGGCCATCAGCGCGGCAGGCACGGCAGCTTCGTGCTGGTAGGTCATCACCATCGAGGCGGCGGGATGCACATAGGTCGGCGAAAGTTGCATGGCGCGCGAGAAGTAGTCACGGCCCGCCAGTGCCCGCTGGCGTCGGTCGTCCGCACTGCCGGGTTGATCGAGCAATGCCCGGCCTGCGTCGTAGACGCTACGCGGCGAGCGCGGGTGGTCTTGCGCCGTGACCTGCATCAGCCGCAGTGAGTCACCCCAGAGCCAGCTGCGCTGGGCGGTGAGCAGGCTCAATGCCAGCAGGATGGCAAGCGATAGCCATAGTGCGAGCTTGGGCCTGCCTTGCAGGGGCATGGCCAGAGCGGCGACCAGTCCCAGAAAAACCCCGTACATGGGCAGGTACTGGCGGTGCTCGAACACCATTTCCAGGGGAATCACCGTCGATTCGAGCGCATGGCCGACCAAGAGCCAGGCGATGGCAAAATACAGGCCGGGTGCGGCATTGCGGGTCCGCCATCCGGCGATCATCAGGCCGGCAAGACCCAGCAGCGCGGGCAGGGTGCTCCAGGGCGTGGTGAGGCTCTTCGAATACGCAATATCGTCGTGATAAAGCCCCATCCAGTGGATGTTGGGGATGAAAGTCCACAGCAGGTAATGCCAGAGCACACGGGCCTGCGTGAGCAGGCGCTCCATGAGGTCAAAATCGCGGGTGCTGTAGCCGCTCAGCAGCCACTCCGGGTTGCAGACCATGTAGACAATGGCAAACACCGCAGGCGCGCCCGCACAAAGTGCCAGTCCCCAGCGCACCATGCTGCGGTGCACAGGGCTTGCGGCGGCGAAGCGGAAAGCGAACAGCTCGATCACCAGCACGAAGAAGGGGATCAGGGCACCGTTTTCCTTGCTCAGCAGCGCCAGCAGGCTGAAGCAGGCGAAGCCCAGGAGTTGCCAGCCGCTGCCGGTGGTCCCGGCGAGCTGCCGGTGGCGCATCACCGTGTAGCAAAGCAGGGCTGCCAGCGTGAACAGCGCGGCCAGCAGGTTCATGCGCTGTACCACGTACAGCACATTGCTGACATGCAGCGGGTGTAGCAGCCAGGCGGCTGCGACCAGCAGCGCCAGCAGGCGCTGCGATGTTGTGGACAGCTGGGTGGCAGCGCCGTTGCGGGTCGCCAGCAGAGGGATCAGCAGCAAGGCCAGCCGGTAAGCCAGCACGCCGCTGAGGAGGTGGATGAAAACGTTGAACAGCTTGAATGTGGCTGGATCCATGCCAGCAAAGTAAGCATTCAACGCGAACGAGAGCATGCTGACCGGGCGCCGCAGCAGGCCAGCGCCGGATGAGAACGCGGCGTTCTTCCAGCTCTGCCAGGAACCATCCAGGTACAGCAGAAAATCGTTGTCGACGATGTTGGGGTAGTCGTCGAACAGAAACCCGCCAAACAGCCCGCGCAGGTAAAGCGCCAGTGTCAGGGTCAGCAGGCCCGTCAGGAGCAGAGGGCTATGGCGCACGGGAGGCAGGAGCATGGGGAGGCATCAAAAAAAAGCCCCGCAGTTGCGGGGCTTTTCACTCTAGACGAAGTCAGGAGTTAGCGGCAGTTGGCCGGCAGGTACTTCTTGACGATGGTGGATGCGGTGCAGTGCCATTCGATCGAAGCCGTGGTGGTGGTGCTTGCCGACGGGGTCAGCACATAAGTGCCGGCAGCGGCGGAGGGCAGGGCAGCGCCACCGGTTTTGGCCGTCACGGTGATGACGCCGTCTGCGACGCCAAGTGACGTGATGTATTTCGACGAATTGTTGGAACAGCCAGACGGGCCAATGGTCGGCGGCAACGTGTTCTGGGTCTGGAAGTACTCGGAGACGGAGGCCTTGCAGGCGCTGCCTGAGGTCACCAGTTCGGTGACTTTCGAGCGGGTGATGTAGTCCTGGTAAGCCGGGATGGCGATGGCGGCGAGGATGCCGATGATCGCAACGACGATCATCAGTTCGATGAGGGTGAAGCCTTTCTGAAGCTTGTTCATGGAAAATCTCCTGAGGTTTGGTTGAAGCAGCGATGGAAATCAGCAGAAATCATGCCGTCGATGATTTTTCCATTTTCCCAACATATTCAGATCGGTAAGTTTTGGCCTTGAGGGTGCTGGCCGTTTTTTAGCGTCATTTCTGACAAATAACGTCACTTATGCGCGCCAGACATTGTCATGTTGTCCGCGCAGAAGGCCGCGGGTGTCCACCACCAGCCTTGCCGATGCGGCAATCAGGCCGGGGTCGAACAGGCTGTGTGCGGTGGCGATCACTGCCACATCGCAATTGGCCAGCGTTGCTGCCGTGAACGGCAGCGCGGTCTGTGCATAGCGTCCGCGCCGAAGCGGCGGGATCTGCGGGATGTGCGGGTCGCAGTAGCTCACCGTCGCCCCACGCGCCTCGAAGCCATCCAGCAACTCCAGTGCCGGCGACTCACGCAGATCGTCCACATCTTTCTTGTAGGCAATGCCCAGCAGCAGGATGTGTGCGCCCTTGAGTGCCTTGCCTTGCGCATTGAGCGCCTCGATGGTGCGGGTGATGACGTACTCCGGCATCGAATGGTTGATCTCGCCTGCCAGCTCGATGAAGCGGGTATGCACGCCATATTCGCGTGCCTTCCAAGTCAGATAAAACGGATCGATGGGAATGCAGTGGCCGCCCAGCCCCGGCCCCGGGTAATAGGCGGTGAAGCCAAAGGGTTTGGTGGCGGCAGCGTCGATCACCTCGAAGATGTCGATGCCCATCCGTTCAGCCACCAGCTTCATTTCGTTCACCAGGCCGATGTTGACGGCGCGGTGGATGTTCTCCAGCAGCTTGGCCATTTCCGCCACGCGGGTGGACGACACCGGTACCACCTGGTCGATCACTTTCGAGTAGAGCGCGACCCCGGCGGCCAGGCAGGCCGGCGTGAGGCCGCCCACCAGCTTGGGGATGTTGTGGGTGCCGTAGCGGGCATTGCCCGGATCCTGCCGTTCCGGCGAAAACACCAGGCCAAAGTCGACGCCGGCCTTGAGGCCGCCCGCTTCCAGCAGGGGGCGCAGCACTTCGTCGGTGGTGCCGGGGTAGGTGGTGCTTTCCAGCGATACCAGCTGGCCCGGCCGCAATACGCGGGCGATGGCCTCGGTGCTGCGCTCGACATAGCTCAGATCAGGCTCGCGGTGCTTGCCGAGCGGGGTCGGCACGCAAATGATGAGCGCGTCGCACTCTGCCAATTTGGTGAAATCGGTAGTCGCGGAAAAACCTGCGGCCAGTGCCTGGGTGATGGTCTCGGCCGGGATGTAGTTGATGTAGCTTTCACCGCGCCGCAGCTTCTCCGCTTTCGCCGGGTCCACATCAAAGCCGGTGACGCGCTGCCCCTTTTCGGCAAACCGCAGCGCCAGCGGCAGGCCGACATAGCCCAGGCCAATGACGCCGACGTGGATGTTGGGCGAGGCGAGGGCAGTCTCGAAGGGCGTCATGGCGGCAGTGGTGGTGATGAAGGCTGCGGCGGAATATGCCAGAGCAGCCCTCGGCTAAACTTGCGCCCCCTCACTGCAGGCCTTCGCCGCGATGCTGCCCGACTACAACCCCACCGAGATCGAACGCTCTGCCCAAGCCCACTGGCAGCAGCACGCAAGCTTTACGGCAAAGGAAGACAGCCGCGACAAGTTCTACTGCCTGTCGATGTTTCCGTACCCTTCAGGCCGCCTGCACATGGGCCATGTGCGCAACTACACCATCAGCGATGTGATTGCCCGCTACCAGCGCATGCTGGGCAAGAATGTGCTGCACCCGATGGGCTTCGATGCCTTTGGCCTGCCGGCAGAAAACGCCGCCATTAAATCGGGCGTGCCGCCAGCGGAGTGGACGTACTCCAACATGGACTACATGAAGCGCCAGCTCAATGCGCTGGGCTTCGCCTTCGACTGGTCGCGCGAGCTGGCCACCTGCCGCCCGGACTATTACCGCTGGGAGCAATGGCTGTTCCTGCGCCTGCTGGAAAAGGGGCTGGTCTACCGCAAGAACTCCATCGTCAACTGGGACCCGGTGGACAACACCGTGCTCGCCAACGAGCAGGTGATCGACGGCCGTGGCTGGCGCAGCGGGGCCTTGGTGGAACAGCGCGAGATTCCGCAGTGGTTTTTGAAGATCACCGACTACGCTGACCAGCTGCATGATGATCTCGCTAAGCTCGAACACTGGCCGGATGCGGTGAAGACCATGCAGGCCAACTGGATTGGCCGCAGCGAGGGCGTGGAGATCGACTTTGCCCTCGCCGATGGCGCAGGCGACAAATTGACGGTCTACACCACGCGGCCAGACACCTTGTTTGGCGTGAGCTTCATCAGCCTGGCTGCGCAGCATCCGCTGGCGTTGGCGGCAGCAGCGCGCGATGCCAAGGTCGCGGCCTTCGTCGAAGAAGCGAAGCAGTCGGGTGTGGCCGAGGCCATGCTGGCGACGCAGGAGAAAAAAGGCGTCGCACTGGGCGTCGATGCCATCCATCCGCTCACCGGTGAAAAGGTGCCGGTGTGGGCCGCCAACTTCGTGCTGATGGGCTATGGCACGGGCGCGGTGATGGCGGTGCCCGCGCACGACCAGCGTGATTTTGAGTTTGCCTCGGTCTACGGCCTGCCAATCAAGCCTGTCTACCGGCGTCATGGACTCATTCCAGATAGCGCCAGAGGCGCACGTGCCCCCACAGTGGACGAGTTGGCCGAAGCAATAGATCCCAGCGTTTGGAAAGAGTGGTACTCAGACAAAGCCGATCCGATGCTGGAGACCATCAACTCTGGTGTTTTCAGCTATTTGAGCTTTGGGGAGGCATTTGACGCCATCGCCACCGCGCTGGAGCAAAAAAGCGCAGGCCGCCGCCGTAAGAACTTCCGACTGCGCGACTGGGGCGTGTCGCGCCAGCGCTACTGGGGTTGCCCGATCCCGATCATCTACTGCAAGGATTGCGGCGCGGTGCCGGTGCCGGAAGCGCAGCTGCCGGTGGTGCTGCCGGAAAACCTCAAGCCCGATGGCGCCGCTAGCCCGCTCACCAAGGAGCCCGCCTTCTACGAGTGCGCCTGCCCCAGCTGCGGCAAGCCGGCGCGGCGCGAGACAGACACCTTCGACACCTTCTTCGAGTCGAGCTGGTACTACGCCCGCTTTGCCTGCCCGGATCAGAGCGGCGCGATGCTCGACGAGCGCGCCCGCTACTGGTCGCCGGTCGATCAATATGTCGGCGGCATCGAGCATGCAGTGCTGCACCTGCTCTACGCGCGTTTCTTCCACAAGCTGATGCGCGATGTCGGCCTGCCGCTGGCGGGCGATGAACCCTTCAAGCGCCTGCTCTGTCAGGGCATGGTGGTGGCCGGCACCTTCTATCGTGATCTGGAGGGTGGCAAGAAGGACTGGATCAACCCGGCCGATGTCGATGTGACGGCCGACGGCGCCGTGCTGCGCGCCGACGGCCAGCCGGTGCAGGTGGGTGGCCGCGAGAAGATGTCGAAGTCGAAGAACAACGGCGTCGATCCGGAAACCATCATCCACAGCCACGGCGCCGATGCCGTGCGCCTGTTCATGATGTTCACCGCGCCGCCGGAGCAATCGCTGGAATGGAGCGAGGCCGGCATCGACGGTGCCGCGCGCTTCCTCAAGCGGCTGTGGCGCATGTGCAACGAGCATGTCGCGGCGGGTGCCGCGCCCGCACTCGACGTGAGCGCACTCAGCCCTGCGCAGAAAGACCTGCGTCGCAAGACCCACCAGACCATCGCCAAGTTTGGCGACGACGTCGGCCGCCGCCTGCAGTTCAACACCGCCATTGCAGCTGCGATGGAACTGGTCAACGCGCTGCAAAAGTTTGATGGCATGGCGGCGCAGGATCGCGCCGTGCGGCACGAGGCGCTTGCCGCGCTGGTCGCCTGCCTTGCCCCCATCACGCCGCACATCACGCATGTTTTGTGGACAGCACTGGGCAATGTGGGCGCGGTGATTGACGCGCGTTGGCCAGAGGCCGAGGCGACTGCACTGGTGAGCGATGCCATCAAGTTGGTGGTGCAGGTCAACGGCAAGCTGCGTGGCAGCATCGAGGTGCCTGTCGGCAGCAGCAATGCGCTCATACTGGCCACTGCCAAGGCAGACGAAAACGTCGTCCGTTTCCTGGGTGATGCGGCGATCAAGAAAGAAATCGTCGTTGCTGGCAAGCTCGTCAACTTCGTGATCTGACCGACATGCGCCTCCTGCTGATACTGCTGCTTGTTTCCACGCTCGCGGCCTGCGGCTTCAGGCTGGTGAACTCGGGTGGCTTGCCACCGGTTCTCTCGCGGGTACATATCGACATGCAGCTAGGCTACCGGGTGTCAGAGCCGCCCGTCGAAACCGCCTTGCGCGCCAAGCTGGTGCGGCGGGGCGCGAAGATCGTGGCGAAATCGGACAAGGCCGAGACGCAGATCCGCCTGTCCAATCTCGACGAGCGGCGCGAGACGCTGTCGATCGGTGTGGATGGCAAGGCGCTCGAATATCGTCTGCTGATCGGCGTGCGCTACGAGCTGCTACAGAACGGCAAGGTGTTGCTGCCGGCCGATACCATTTCGGTGTCCCGCGACTACAGCTTCCAACTCGACCAGATCCTGCAGAAAGAGCTTGAGGAGCAGCAGCTGCGCGAATACATCCAGAACGAGCTGGCAGAGCTTGTCCTGCTGCGCATCACCAGCGGCCTTGCGGCCTTGCCAGCCCAAGCGGCCGCACAGATCGTCCCGGCAAACTAGGTGGCAAGGCCTGTGCCAGCAGGCTGATGGGATGCAGCACCGGCACCGCCATGCCTCGCTGCCGCAAGCCGCGCAGCAGGTGCATCGAGCAACCGATGTTGGCGGAAACGACCAGATCCACGCCGGTGGCGGCATCGAGCTTCGGTGCCAGCAAGCGTGCTGCCTGCTGCGGCTGGGTGATGAAGGCGGTGCCCGCCGCGCCACAGCAGCCGCTCTCTGCGGCCAGATCGATCAGCGTGATGCCGGGGATGCGCGCCAGCAATTGCCGCACGGCCTGTTTCGCGCCGAAGACATGGGCCTGGGTGCAGGCCGTGTGGATGCCGACGCGCAGTGGCATGGCACGCAAGGGCAACGGCTGCGCATCCAGCGCCGCTGCCAGCACACTGCAAAGATCCTTCACCTTGTGGCCGAGTGCCGGCTGTGTCTGCCCGAGATCGCGCAGCGCAGCGCCGCAGCCGGTGGCCAGCGGCAGTACGGTGTCGCTGGCGGCGAATGCCTTGGCATTGCACGCGGCGAGTGCGGCAGCCTCTGCTGGCAGGCCACCATGCTGATGCAAGGCACCGCAACAGGCCTGAGCAGGCGGGATGGCGACGGTCACGCCAGCAGCGCTGAACAGGCGCAGGGCATCATCCAGCACCGCGCGCTCGGCGATGTCCCCGACGCAACCCGTGAACAGCGCTACGCGCGCCTCCGCCGGTGCGGCGACGCGACGCCATCGCCGCACCACGGGCCAGCTTTGCAGCAAGCCCGGCACATTGCCACGCAGCAGCCTGTGGCTGGCCAGCCATAGGCAGATTCGGATCAATCCCCGCAGCGGTGCAGCGGCAAGCACCATGCCGAGCAGCCTTGTCATGCGCGTGCGCGATGGCGTGGCGAGCGCCGCGCGGGCGCTGTCCAGCACCCGGCCATAGGGCACCTTGGCAGGGCAGACGGCCTCGCAGGCGCGACAGGACAGGCAGCCGTCGAGATGCTTCAGCAGCACCGGACTGGCTGCCAGCGTGCCGCCCATCACACCCTGTGCCAGCGCGATGCGGCCGCGCGGGCCATCGGCCTCGTGTGCTGTCAGCCGGTAGGTAGGGCAGTGCGGCAGGCACAGGCCGCATTTGACGCAGAGATCGGCATCGGCAAGCGTGGCGGTGAAATCAGCGGACATGCCCTAGGGTACTGCCATCCCACCAGCATGATGTGATCGAATAGCAGCCACCTTCTCAAGCTATCCGGAGCGCCTTTTGAACCTGAAGTTTCTTGTTCTCGTCACACTGCTCGCCACCAGTGCCGCCTACGCTGATGCTGGCTGGTCTGGCGATGCCTCGCTGGGGTTTCTCAATACCAGTGGCAATACCGAGACACGCTCGCTCAATAGCAAAGCGACGGCAAGCTGCGCCACTCGCGCGTGGACGCACACGGTGCGCTTTGCCGCCCTCAACGCGCAGCAGCAGGAGAGCGCCACCGATGAGCGTTACAGCGCGGGCTATCGCGCCACTTGGGAGATGACGGCCTTCGACTACGTGTTCGGCTCCCTCGATTACGACAATGACCGCTTTTCCGGGGTGATCCAGCGCACCACTGAAGGTATTGGCTATGGCCGGCATTTCCTGCGCGGCCCAATCCACACGCTGGATGCGGAACTTGGTGCCGGTGCCACCCAGCAGAAGCTCGCCAGCGAAGGGCGTACCAGTGCGCTCGTGGGCCTGTTCAATGCCCGCTACCAATGGCGCATCAGCGACACCAGCACCTTCAGCCAGCGCGTGAAGGTCGAGACCTCGAAAGACAACACCTTCATCAATCCCGTCACCGAACTCAAGCTGGTGATCGCGGGCAGCCTGTTCACCATCTTGGGCTACGAGCTGCGCACCAATACCGAAGTGCCGACAGGCACTCGGAAAACCGACACACTGACCTCAGTCAACCTTGGCTATTCGTTTGGCAAGAAGCCCACATGAGCGAGGCAAAACCCTATTACGAGCGACACGTCTTTTTCTGCTGCAACCAGCGTAGCGATGGCCGCGCCAGCTGCGAGGATCACGGTGCTGCCGAGCTGCGCGACTACTGCAAGAAGCAGGTCAAGCAACTGGGCCTTGCCGCTGCCGGACAAGTGCGCGTCAACATGGCGGGCTGTCTAGACCGCTGCGAGCAGGGGCCTGTGGCGGTGGTCTATCCCGAAGGCGTCTGGTACCGCTACCAGAACAAGGCGGATGTGGACGAGATCGTCGAAAAACACCTGCGAGGCGGCGAGCCTGTGGCGCGGCTGAGGATCTGATCCCGCCTACTGCGAGGAGTGCCCCTGTCCACCGCCCTCGTCGGTGGAGGGCAGCTCAGACATCGCATCCGGTGCCCGCGGCGGCAGCACGAAAGACTCCGGTTCTGCGCCCTGTGCTTCGTGGCTTTCGAGACTGTTCAAGCTGTCGTCGGTGGCCAGTTGCGGCTTGGGGTCATCCACCGATTCTGCGGGCAAGGGCACATCCTTGCGTACCGCCGTGCGCAGTTGCGAGTCGAGCTTGAGCAGAGGTGGCGGCAGCGTGCGCACGCCCGAACTCAGCATGGTGATGATGTCCAGATAGGCGCGGATGTTGGCGACGAAGTCCACCGCTTCGCGCCCACGCGCAAAGCCGTATTTGGCCTTTTTCGCCCAGCGTGACCGCGACAGCAGTGGATAGGTATCGCGCACGTCCACCCAGTGCTGGTTGTCGCCGCCGCGTTCGGCAGTGATCTTCAAGGCGTCCAACAGGTGTCCGAGGCCCTGGTTGTAAGCGGCCAGGGCCATCCAGGTGCGGTCGGGTTCCTGTACTTCTGCGGGCACGATCTTGAGCAGGTCGGCCAGCACCTTGGCGCCACCTTCGATGCTCTGCACCGGGTCTTCGCGGTTGCTGACCTTGTAGCGCAGCGCGGTGTCGTTGGTCAGCATCATGATGCCGCGCACGCCGGTGTAGCTGGTCGCAGTAGGATCCCAGTGCGATTCCTGGTAGCCGATCGCCGCCAGCAGGCGCCAGTCGATGCCATGCCGCGCACCAGCGGCCTCGAAAACCGAGCGGTAGCGCGGCAGCCGCGTGTGCATGTGGTTGGCCACCTGCACGGCGCTGAAATAGTCCAGCTCTTCGACATGGCCGTAATAGCGGTCGTGCAGCCGCGCCAGGTCCTTGCCGTTGATGCGCACCAGATAGGCCACTGCCGCCTCGTACAGGCTGCGGTCGTCCCCACCCTTGAAGGCCAGCACCACATCCTCTGGTTCGCCGACGTCGAAGGCGGTGCGGATCTGCGGGTAATAGCGCTCGTTGATCGCCACCAGCGATGAGCTGGCGATGGTGTAGTCCAACTCGCCGCTGGCCACCTGGAACAGCAAGTCCTCGGCATCGAAGGCATTGGTGGTTTCCGCCTTCAGTCCGGGCGCTGCCGCACTTAGCATCGCCATGCGCGAGGCATGTCCACCCCCTTCGCTGACCAGCAGACGGCCGTTGAGATCAGCCGCTGACTTGGGCCGCTGGCTGCCCATACGGAACACCAGCTGCGGCGCTGCACGATCCACCGCCTGCGAAAACCGCAGCAGCTCGCGCTGGGCGATAGCAGTCGTCAATGCCGCCGCTGCCAGATGGGCGCGCCCGTCGATGACTGCCTGCACCGCATCGGCAGGCGTTGGCACAAACAGCACCTCGGCCGTGACACCAATGCTGGCGGCAATCCCCTGTGCCAGCTCGCATTCAAAGCCCACCAGTCCTGTCGGCCCGGTGTAACAGGTGGTGCGGCCATATACCGAAGCCACCTTCAGCACCCCGGATTGCGTGATCTCCTGCAGCTTGGGCAGCTGCGGAACGATGACCGTGGGCGAACTGGACAGCAGCACCCCCACGATGCCGGCTGCCATGACAGGCAGCAGCAGAGCCGCCGCAAAGCGGCGACGCAGCAGGGCGGCGGCGATCTTCATCGCAGTGGTGGCTCTATCCCCTCCGGCGGCCAACATGATGTGCTGAACGCTAGCACAGAGCCGACAGGCTCCCTAAAGCCCGCGCTTGGATTAAAATGCGCGCATTGGACAGGTGCCGGAGTGGCCGAACGGCGCTGACTCGAAATCAGATGGTGGGTGTAAGCCTGCACGGGGGTTCGACTCCCTCCCTGTCCGCCAAGCAGTTCGCCCTTCTCTTTCATGTTGTAGAGGAGGCGGCAAAAGGCCCGCAATAGCGGGCTTTTTTGTGTCCACTCTGGAATGCTGAGACCAGAATGTAGGACGCCTTTTGCGTCCCTGCGTCGCCATTTTCTCTTTGTCTGCATCGGCCATGTGGGAATGGGCAACTGCGAATGCCAGTCCGTAGTCAGCCCAAAGCGGTCGATCGCCCAATATTTGAGTTAGGTGGTACCAATAGGCGTCCGAGTGAACCCGGGTTAGATTTTCTCGGCAACGGTGAAATCTCGACCAATTACCTCCTCGTTTAGGGTCTGAATCTCGCCTATAACTGACTCGACTAGGCCAACCATAGGTTCGATGTCGTCTTGTGACTGGAAGATAAAAGTTACGAAGCTACGCATTGCATCGAGCACCACCAGCGGGACCATGATGTATTGATTTACGTGTGTTGCGCAGTCGTGGTCACGAGGCTGGAGCACGCCATCGCCCTTGTCTTCTAGGTAATGCATACGAAGGCTTGGCCACGTTCCATGCACGTGATGTGAACCCAACCTTTGACCAACCACATACGTCAACCTATGTTGACCGAGTGCATCGAGCATCGCCGCCAAGTCGGGTAGTTTCTTTGCTGTGGCAATCTCTTGATCTGCGAGACCAGAACTGCGGAGGTGACGGGAGATTGAGGACAGCATTCGCTTCTCGATCTCCAGGACTCCATTGCCTGCGCGCGCGGCGATCTTTGCCTCGATCTGGTCTTTCAACTCCAGTTCCGTCTTTAGCCCGTCCGCCACGAAGCGTGTAAACATTTCTTTGGAGTCGCTTAGACAGAGCCACGCCGCCTTTACGCAGGACTCAAAGATGCACCTGTCGATCAGTGCAGTCGTCTCTCCGAACAGTCCATTGTGTGAGAGAGCAACATTCGAAAGCATCAACCGCGAACATCGGTTCAAGAGTCCGATTAAAACCGAGTAGTGCAGCGGTTCTATGGTTCGTATAGCAGGAGAGTCTTGGCTGATGCGAGCAAAAAAGTTGCAGAGCGCCCCCACAAATTTGTACCACTCGAAGAAAACCAGACAGTAGTCGCCTGATTCACGGCATTTTGCCAAGTCCTCAGCCGAAATCCTCGGGGGTTCTGGGACTTCGTGTTCGGCCATTGTGTTCTCTAATTGCCTAATCTTTCGGGCGGTCTTACAAGACTACCTTTAGCTCTTATCTCGAGCCTGACAATTTCCTAGTCGCCAGCCAGCGAGTGACTGCTATTGGCACAGAGTGGTCCTTCCGACTTCAAGCCAGTGACGTCGCTTGTTGGCTCCAGGCAAGTGGCAAGTCGTCGCCATGAATCAGCCGCATCGAAGTAAGCCTGGGTGAATTCGTGCCTTCAGCGATGGCCTCGATGATTTCGGGTGCCAGCATCGCAATCGGCAGCAACCGCTGCACGTAGCTCCCCCGTAAATCCCGCGGCCTTCGCGATCGCCTCCGCCGAAGCAGCCTTCCCGGTCGATAGCATCTCCCACCATTTCATCGCCAGTACTGGTGTATGGAATTGGAAAGTTGGCGACGCACTCTGAAACTGCGCTGAGCAGGTAAAGCAAGCGAAAAACAAGATCGACAGTGATGGCGACATGGCTGGATGAGCTATCGGTTCGCGCCCACTGTGAAAAGCACCGACAGTGTTAAGGACGATGCAAGGACAGCGAACTATGGTCTTGCACATGCCGTCAGCGGCATAACCAACCCAGCCCATTGCCAGGAGTACATCCATGCTGAAAACAATCGCTCACACGCTGTCGACTGAAACCGACGCCATCAGCTTGCTCAAAGCAGATCACCGCAAGGTCGACTCGCTGTTCAAGGAGTTCGAGGGTGCCGACGAAAAGCGAGACAAATTGCTCATCGCCCGGGAGATTTGCATGGAGCTTGCCGTACACGACAAGCTCGAATCCAAGATTTTCTACCCCGCCACGAAGGCGACAGCCAAAAACGCTCACGATCAAATCAATGAGGGCGTGGTTGAGCATGAAGCCATCCGGCGCCTGGTTGCAGAGATTCCAAAACTCAAGGCCTCCGATGAATTCTTCGAATCAAGAGTCAAAGTGCTCATTGAGTACGTGAAGCATCATGTCAAGGAAGAGGAGCAATCGATGTTCCCGAGAATCATCGAGAGCAGAACCGACTTGAAAATGATGGGTGACCAGATGGCGAAAGCAAAGGAGCGGTACAAGACGCAGTACTTGAACGCGCAACCGACCTCTTCAAAACGTGCGACAAGCCGGTCGAAAAATGCCATGCAGGCGTCCACCCCCGCGCCATAAGGGATCAGGCAGTTGTCCAGAATCTCGCTCCATGAGCGAGATTCTGGACGCATCGGGACATTGGATTTTCCATCATGGTTCGTGTCGACAAGGTGGCAGAGGCTGGATAACCGGCAGCTCTACAAAGCGAATTTCTGAGGTGTTCTCGTGTAGCCCTGCCATGGCGTCGCGGATCACGCGTTCAGACTGTGAGTAGTCAACGCCAGTGGGCCCTGACTCACTCGCTGCTGCGCAGCTTGCCCGGAGGGCGGCCGCTCGGGAGGGTGCTGCCATCGGCACGATAGGCCGGAGGAACATAGAGGTTAATGGTGCGTAGGGGTCTTCGACAGTGTTGCGGATCTCGTGCTTTTGTCCGCGTTCGATCAGCAGCAGAGAACGCGCCTTGAGCGGCTGTGCGTTCTCGTCGACGTAAGCCATGCCTGTGCCGGAAACAACGTAGAGCCACTGATCGCTGCCACGATGCGCGTTGACGGGACTGCCTTCGGACTGGCCCGGTGCGATCGTCATTACCGCCGCCTGGCTTCGTCGATTGCCGATGCCGACGCGAAAGCCGGGGCCGAGGCGCAGATCTTGATGCTTCATCTTCTGGCTTCCTAGTTTTCGAGCGACTTGCGGGCAGGCTTGCACGTTACTTTCTTGTCAGAACCACTCTTCAGCGTGCCCTCCTTACGCTCGTGCAACACTCTTTCCACCTTGTCCTGCGCTGCTTGCCCATACTTGGCCATGGCCATCTCCTCATGGTGAGCTGCGTTTGCGGTCAACCCGTTACCGGCCGCGACAGTACTGCCTGACTGGATCTCAGGGTGCGTCCTGCGCGTTCGTGACGCGGCTCGCGTGGCAACGCTGGACCCATCTCTTGTCGTGCCCGCGCGTGGCTGAAAAGGCGCGTCGGGCCATCCAGCAGATGGTTGTTCAACAGGTGCAACACCTGCGCATTGGCGACCAGGCCAATGTGACTGCCGACGACCTCCACTGATCGCCCACGCCGACCACGGCCCGGTACGCAGAACTCCCAGGGCACAATGCCGTCGCCGCGCGTGTAGATGAACATGCAAGGCGTCGATGGTTCGAGATCGTCGATCGAAGCCGACATGCCGACGCAATGCTTGCGATTGAACCAGCCGAAAGCCTTCCAGACCGCCGTTTTGTCAGCTTCGCCATGCCAAGGCGAACCAAGCGTAATAACTTCGCGCACCAGATCGGGACGCGTGCATGCGACTTCGCGCGCGTAAATGCCGCCCAGGCTCCAACCCACTAGGGTCACAGTCTGACCAGTGCGGGCGCGGATTTCCTGAATCCGATGCAGAAGGCGCACCCGAACGCCCGGGCGCGGCCCCCAGTTGATGCCCTGCTTCCAGCGATAGACGCGAAAACCACTCTGGCGCAGGAATCGCCGCAGTACCCATGTCGCGGTGTCGTTACATAAGAAACCTGGCACGACGAGAATCGGACGATTGTCGCCGCGCGGCTTGCCGTCGACTGCAGGATGCTCTGCGCTTGCCAGACACTGCACGAGTTCATGTATCCATCTCGCCTCGTACAACATCATCGCGAGGCTGGGTGACGACACTACTGGGGAAAGTTTTCGTTTCATCTGCGGTTCCATGTGATTGATGCTCTTAGTGGAAACGCAAGAACGGGATGCACGCTGAATCGATTGCTCCAACGCGAGACAGCACCAATCGCATTGACAGATGAAAGAAGACCCGCCGAATGACGGGTCTTCTTCCGGCGCTGGGTCAGTGCTTAGCGATAGTCATAAGCACGACGGATGTAATCGCGGTCGCGTTTCCAATCACCCGGGTAGTCCGAAGACAATTTGGTTTCCACGTCGGAATTCCAGGGCATGTCTTTGTTGTAGCTGCGAGCACCGTAGCCATAACGGAATGCGGGCTCGAGATCATCAAAGCGCGGGACGGGCTTGTTTCCCGTCGCCTGCTTCACCGTATCAGCGGCGGACTGTTGCAGATCACGGGCGGTATCTGATCCCATGTCATTCTTGGTCTGTTCCCAGTCACGACGAAACGCAGCCTTCACCTTCTCCCAGCGGGAGTCGTGGTCGTTGGTCCACCAGGCGGGATTTTTGGTGTTATGCATAGAAGCTCTCCTTGCAAGAGCGGTCGGGACTGACCGCATGTGCGTAAAAGCCTAGGACGACAAATCCGAACATTCCCTGAAAGGAGGGACCTTCGGTGCCGTGCGCCAGGATTGGGAAACAGCGCCGTATCAACTGGAGTCCGGTGCGGGTCCGTCACCACCGCCAATCAGACCAACCTGCTCCCGAAGCTGCGGAGCAGCTGCAGAAAGCCCGCGAAAGCGGGCCTTCCTGCTTTCGGATCACAACGTCACAGGCACGTCATTGTCTGGCGCTAAGGTGCGCGGCTTCTTGCTGAGCGCCGACCATGCCAACTTCACGCCGTGATGTACTGACCCACCTGCTTGGCGCTGCCGCATTGCCGCTGCTGAATGCCTGCACGGCCTCTGATCCGGCTGCGCCCGCCAGCCCCAATCCCAGTCCTGCGCCGGTACCGCCTCCTGCTCCCGCGCCAACCCCGGCGCCCGCGCCCAGCCCTTCGCCGATGCCACCACCGGCGGCCAGCAACAACACCGTGTTCGCGCACGGTGTGGCCTCTGGCGATCCGCTGACCGACAGGGTGGTGCTGTGGACACGCGTCACTGTGCCGATGACCGCTACCAGCGCGAGCGTGGCCTGGCGCGTCTATGCCGATGCCGCACTGACGCAGCTGGTGCGCGAGGGCACGGTCAGCACCAGCAGCGCCCGCGATTTCACCGTGAAGGTCGATGCCGATGGCCTGTTGCCCGGCAGCAGCTATTACTACCGTTTCGAGGCGATGACCGGTGCGACCGGCCTGTCGCCGATTGGCCGCACCCGCACGCTCGCGGCCAGCGGTGAGCAGCATCTGCGCCTGGCCCTGGTCACCTGTTCCAACAACGGCTCGGTGATGAACGCCTATGCCCGCGTGGCCGAGCGCGCCGATCTCGACGCGGTGCTGCATCTGGGTGACTACGCCTACTGCGACACCGACTACACGCTCGACCAGTACCGCAGCCGTCACAAGCTCTACAAGACCGCCAACGCCCCGCTGCGCGAGCTGCACCGACAGCACCCGATGATCGTCATCTGGGACGACCACGAAACCTGTAACGACGCCTACCAAACCGGCGCACCGCCGCCCAATGTCGCCAGCGGCCCCTTGTGGACGCAGCGCCGCAACACCGCGACGCAGGTGTTCTTCGAGCATCTGCCGATCCGCGAAAACGCCGATGGCTCGCGCCGCATCTACCGCCGCTTCGCGCTCGGTGGACTGGTGGATCTGTTCATGCTCGATGGTCGGCTCGAAGGCCGCAGCGCGCAGGTCAACAGTCAGACCGACGCCGCCCGCAGCGACCCCGCCCGCACCATGCTGGGCCAAGTGCAGGAAGACTGGCTCTACGACGGCCTGCGCACGAGCGCCGCAAGCTGGAAGCTCGTCGGTAACCAGACCATGCTCGGCCACCTCAACGAGGTGACGGCGGCAGGTGCCTCCACCAACAACTGGATGGACCAGTGGGATGGCTACCCGCCTGCGCGCCAGCGCTTCTACGAGGTGCTCAAGGGCGATGCCATGCACGCCAAGGTCAATAACGTCGTGGTCTGCACCGGCGACTGGCACAACAGCTTCATCATGGATTTGCCTGAAGACCCGGCGAGCACCTACACCGGTGCCAGCGGCGCGGGCAGCCTTGCAGTCGAGTACGTCACGCCCAGCATCACCAGCGGCTTCTTTGGTGTGAGCGATCTCGCCCCTCACTCGCCGCACATCAAGCACCACAACGACAGCGCGCATGGCTACCAGCTGCTCGACATCACGCCTGTACGCGTGATCGGCGAGGAGTGGCAGGTGGATACGGTGAGTGCCGTCAGCACCCTGCAGACACTCGCCGTCGCCTTCGAGACCACGAGTGGCAGCAACCGCCTGAAGCCTTACACGATGGGCGCCACGCCGCCGAAGTCGAACGCGCCGGTGCCAGCGCCAGCGGCTTGAGTCTGCCGCGCCACGGGTCAGTCGGCGGGCTCGCGCTCAGCCCCGGCGCTGGCCTGAGGCAGCCGCTTCAGGGCAGCGGCTGCCGCCAGCGCGGCCACTGTCAGCTCCCCCAGTGCGCCGCCACCGAAGCGGCCCACCGCCTGTGGCACATCCCTTGATGGACCGCCCACGGGCGGCAGCTGCGCAGGCGTCGGTGCAGGCACTGGAATCGTCACGCGGGTGGTAATGGACTTGAACGTGGCCGTGACGGTGCCGACGGTGATCCGGCTGGTGCGGGCGGTGGCGAGCGCGCTGGCGCTGGTGTGACGCAGCGCCACCGTCTGCCCGGTGCAGACCGGCGGTGCGCTGGTGACGAAGGGGCCGCCGTCGAGACTGAACTCGGTACCCTCTTCAGCGCTGATCGGCAGGTAGGAGCTGAAGCCGCTGAAGGCGATGGCATCAGAGCTGATGGCTGCCGCCGGTGCGACGTTGATCTTGTCAGCAAAGGCGAACGCGGCGGCGGCTTGCGGTGCAGCCATCTCCGGGTCGCTGATGCTGGCGCTGCCGTTTTCCAGATGGCCTGCAATGCGGCGCAGCAGGCCGCCTGCACCGCGCACGGTGAAGTCGTACCAGCCCTTGCTGGCCGTGAGCACGAAGGGAATTTCCCGTGTCGCACCACCCGCCAGCAATGTTTCCACCGGGCCGTCGCTGCGGTGTGCGGCGGCGGTGATGATGCAGGCGACTGCCTTTGCTGCCGTGTTCTTCAAAGTGAGGAACAGTGTGAGTGCTGACACGTCGTAGCGACTCGTCACTTCGAGCGCGCTGGATTCACGGCTGCCCCGGAACAGGCGGTGAAAGCCATTGGGGCCGAGCACCCAGAGATCGTAGAGGCCCGTACCCGCATCCGCCATCCAGACATCCGAGACGCTCTTGCCTGCCTCTACCGTGTAGCGGCGTGGCAGGGCATCGAGGTGATAACGGTCGTAGACGTGGAACACCGCACCTGCGATGCCGCCGTTGGTGAAGCTCAGCGCGACGGCATTGGCGGCGGCGTCCGCAATGGCCTGCACGTTCAACTCGTAGGGCAGCGCCCGCGCGGGGCGGGTACCAGTGGCTTGCACGGGCAGGCTTTGCGCGTCTTCGGCGGGTGGCTCGACATAGGCCTGTGCGGACTGTTGCAGCGATTGTGCAAACGCCGTCACCGGGTCTTGCACTGGCAGCGTGGTGATGAACGTGGTGTCGTTGTTGGGGTTGGCAAAGTCGAAGGCGCTCATCAGGTCGCCCATTACCGTGCGCCGCCAAGGTGAGATATTCGGTTCCATCACACCGAAGCGTTGTTCGAGAAAGCGGATCACCGAGGTGTGGTCATGCGTCTGCGAGTTGACGAAGCCGCCGCGCGAGAACGGTGAGACCACGAACATCGGCACGCGCGGGCCGGGGCCGTATGGCTGGCCATCACCGGCATCGAGATTGGTCGCGTTCGGCACGTTCATGTAGTCGCGCGAGGTCTCAACCGTGCTCTTGCCCGCAAAGCCACCGCCTTCGCGCGGTGAAGGCGGGCAGGGCGGTGGCAGATGATCGAAAGCACCGTCGTTTTCGTCGTAGTTGATGAACAGTACCGTCTTCGCCCAGGTCTCCGGGTTGGCGGTGAGGGCATCGAGCATCTGGCCGATGAAGTACGCGCCCTGCGAGGGCGGGCCGCCGCCGGGATGCTCGGTGTAGATGCGCGGCCCGACAATCCAGCTCACCGCAGGCAACGTGCCCGCGAGTGCTTCGGCGCGGAAATTGGCGAGCGTATCCGGGTAGGTGGGTTCGGTCTTGCCGATGCCCTTGTAGAGCGGTTCGTAAAGCGGCGAGGCCGGGTTGTCGTGGAGGGCCGGGTTGTAATCCACCGGCTGCACCGGCCCGACTTCGTTGTAGTTGGCGAGATTGCCGTTGTTCACCCGCGCGTAGGTGTCACGGTAGTTCTTGAAACCGGAGAGCGCGTTGTCGGTGAAGTTGTCGGGCAGAAACTGGAACACCTTCCAGCTCACGCCGGCCTCTTGCAGACGTTCCGGGTAAGTGGTCCAGGTCAGGCTGTTTTCGAGCGGCGTGCCGGCCACCGTGTCCCAGCCATCGTTGTTGATGACGCACATCTCCGCATTCTCGCTGCGTGCGGTGGTGCCACGATTGGTGCCTGTCCACAGGTGGATGCGATTGCTGTTGGTGCCACCCGGCAACGCGCAGTGATAGTGATCGCACAGCGTGAAGGCATTGGCGAGTGCGGTGTGGTATGGCAGGTCGCTGGCCTTGAGGTAGCCCATCGACACATCGTTTTTCGACACGGGCCAGTTCGTCATGCGGCCACCATCCCAGGCGGCGTGCGCATCGCCCCAGGAGTGCGGCGTGCCAACGACCAGGCCATTGCCCTGGGTGCTGTCGAGGTGGTACGGCAGCACCGTGCGGGTGGCATTGCGCTGCACCAGCATGCTCTCGCCGTTGTAGCGCGGCAGGGTGAAGCGATCACCGAATCCCCGCACCCCGCGCATCAAACCAAAGTACTGGTCGAAGCTGCGGTTTTCCTGCATCAGGATCACCACGTGCTGCACATCGGTGATGTTGGCGTTGACGACCTTGGCTGGGATTTCTAGCGCGCGGGCGATGGAGGCTGGCAGGCTGGCGAGGCCCGTGCCGTAGAGGCTGGCCTTGAGGAAATCGCGGCGGTGGAAAGTGCTCATGGCAAGGGTCTTTTTCGGAATCGGTTGGAGACTAGCGATGCGCGATGGCATCGCCATGACGCTTCCTCGTCAGGGCGCTCTCGCCGCCGGATTGGCCCCTGCCGCCGTCGCTGCCGTCACCAGTGAGAGCGTCTGCGCGCCATGGTTGCTGCGGTAGGCGCGGCTGAAGGTTTCGGCTGCACTGCGAGCCGCCACGTCGGGTGTCAGCCAGCATTCGCCAGTGACGGCCGTGCGGGTGATGTCGAGCAGCAGATAGCCGCGCTGCGCGGTCTGGATGAAGCGGATGGCCGGGTTGGCGGTGATGAAGGCCGCACCCGAATCGCCGGGCGTGGGGAAGTCCGAGGTCACGCTGTTGCAGACAAACTCCACACCCCGCACGCCGCGCCCGCTCACCGGGTCGTACATCGCGGGGTTGTTCGGGTCTTCGGTGAGGTCGAGCGCCCAGAACGAGTGGATATCGCCGGCGAGAAAGACGTTGTTGGTCACCGCAGGCATGCCGCCCGCGCCAGACAGCACCGCGAAGATGCGGTCACGTGCCGCCTGATAGCCGTCCCACTGGTCGGCGTTGATGTACTGCCCGCCACAAGCCGCATTGGCTGCACCCGCAACTTTCCACTGGCCGAACATCACGCTGCTGCCCACCACCCGCCAGCGCGCCGTGCTGGCGCGCAGCTTCCGGGTGAACCAGTCCTCCTGCGTCATGCCGAGCATCTGGCGGCTGACATCGGTCAGTGAGGCATCGCAGGCGGGCGGGAAATCTGCGGGCGCCACATCGCGTTGCAGACGGGTGTCGAGCATCAGCAAATCCACCAGATCGCCGAACACGAACTGGCGGTAGATCAAGTCGAAGTTGCCCGCCGCCTGCTCGCGGATCGGCAGCCACTCGAAGTACGCGCGCTGGGCAAAACCCTTGCGCTCGCTCCACACGCCCTCGCCCGCAGGCGGTGTGCCCTCAGTGTGGTTGCGGGCCGAATCCCGGTAGGAATTATCAGTGGATTCGTGATCGTCCCAGATGGTGATGAAGGGCGTCTGCCGGTGTAGCTCCATCAGGTCGGGGTCGGTCTTGTACTGCGCATGGCGCTCGCGGTAGTCGGCCAGCGAGATGATTTCCTTCTTCGGCGTATGTGCACGCTCGACGCTGATCGGCGTGTACTCAGCCTCGTAGATGTAGTCGCCAAGGTGCAGGATGGCGTCGATGTCGATGCGCTTGGCGAGTGCGTCGTAGGCATTGAAGAAGCCGTTGCTGTACTGCGAGCAGGCCACCACGCCGAAGCGCAGACGCTCGACACCAGCGGCGGGCAGGGTGCGGGTGCGGCCCACGGCGCTCTTCGTGCTGCCGCTCTCGAACTGGTAGTAGTACGAGGTGCCTGCGCTGAGGCCATCGAAGTCGATCTTCACCGTGTAGTCGCGCGCTGCATCGGTGCTGAAACTCTGGCTGCCGACCAGCGTGGTGAGTGTGGGTTCACGGTAGACCTTGACCGTCACCGCCACGCTGGTGGTGCCCGCAGGCGGCGTGACGCGCGTCCACAGGATGACCCGATCCGCGAGCGGATCGCCCGATGCAACACCATGCTTGAAGGCAACGGAAGCATCCGCCGGTGGTGGAGTGAGGCCGGCAGGATCAGCGCGCAGGGGGGCATCGCTGCTGCCACAGGCCGTCAACAGCGGCAGCGCACCCGCAGCGGCGGAGGCCTGGAGGAACTGGCGGCGGCTGAGGCCGCGCGGACGTCTGATGCGCATGTCTGGCTCTTGAAGGCAGGATGCGGACAGCCTGTCAGCGGCCCATGAAACGCTGATGTCGTCGCCATGACAGCGACTACAGACTCGCCAGGAACCTCAGCAGCTGCCGCCGCTGTTCCTTGTCGAGCGCGGCCCAGGCATTGCGTGCGGCTTGCGCCTCGCCGCCGTGCCAGAGAATCGCCTCGCTTAAAGTTCTGGCGCGGCCATCGTGCAGATAGCCGGCCTTCGCCCCGCCCACCACCAGCGCGTGTTGCAGGCCCCACAGCGGCGCGGTGCGCCACTCGCTGGCGGCAACGCCCGGCTCGGCAACGCCATCGCTCAGACCCTCGCCCATCTCGTGCAGCAGGAGGTCGGTGTAGGGCCAGATGCTCTGCTGCGCCAGGGCGGGTGCATCGGGCATTGCGCCGGTCTGCCATTGCGCGCGATGGCAGCCGCCGCAGCCGATAACCTCGAACAGCGCCGCACCGGCCCGCACATCGGGCCGTTCGAGATCGCGGCGCGCGGGCAGGGCGAGGTGGCGGGCGTAGAGCACGAGCGCCTGCTCGATATGCCCACCGAGTTCCGGGCTGTCGCCGGGGGGGGCGGCTCGACATGCGGCTTGCGCAGGTGTGCAGGCATCCTGCGGGCGCAGGCCGGAGGTGATGCCGAGATCGTTGACGAAGGCATCGAGCATCTGCTGGCGTACGCTCGCCTGCGCGGCCTTCCAGCCGAAGCGCCCTGCGGCTGCGCTGCCGGTGGATGGGTTTTCGAGATCAGCGACGCGCCGCAGGCGGCCACTGAGTGCGGGCCAGCGTTGCGCCTGCGCGCGGGCGTAGTCGGACAGGCTGGTTTCGGGGATCGCCTCCAAGAGGCCCAGCCCGGACATCGGCGGCGCCACGCGCAGGCCCGCGTGCAGTGGCCCGGGCAGGCCATAGCCCCATTGATCGAGCGCAAGCTGCGGCCAGCGCAGCTTGATGTTGCTGCCATCGGGCAGGGTCTCGACGCGGGTCTGCCAGTGCAGGCGCACGCGCGCCTCTGCCGCCACACCCGGCAGGGCACGCGGCTGGATCTGCCCGCCGTAAACGGGATGCGCGCTGCCATCGGGCCGGGTGATGCGCACGACGCCAGCGAGCAGGGCGTCATCGGGGCCGCTGGGTGGATGGCCCCGGCCATCGCGTAGATGGCAGTCTTGACAGGCGGCGGCGTTGTAGAGCGGCCCCAGGCCATCGCGCGCGGCAGTGCTGGCCGGGGCACTCACCCAGGGCTGGGTGAAGAAGGAATTGCCCACCGCAAACAGGCCACGCTCGCGGGCCGACAGATTGGCCGCAGGGCGCGAGAGCACATGCAGGTGTTGCGGCGTTTCGGGATTGAGTTCAATCACCGTGGTGCCGCCGCCGGGCAGGGCTTGGGGCAGCAACGCGCTGGTTTTCGGCATCGGCTGCTGGCCGATTTTTTCGGCGGGTAGAGGGGGCGTGGCTTCGTGCTCGCAGGCACACAGCGGCAGGGCCAGCAACAGCGCGACCAGCCTGCGGCTCATGGTTGCTGCGCACGCGGGTTGAGCGGCCCCAGTTGCAGCGCATGGCCGAGTTGCTCCAGCAGCACGGCCTGCGTCTGCAAGGCGCCGACGGCGGCTTGCAGCAGGGCAGTGCCTTGTGGATGCGCGGGGTCTATCAAACGGTCAAAGGTTTCGCCTGATTCGCCGGCACTGCGGATGGCTTGCAGCGCGGCATCGCTGGCGGCGAAAGCGGCATCGAGCTGTGCCGCCAGTGCCGGCTCGCGGTGCCTGGCGAGTGCGGCAAGCGAAGGCAGTTGCAGACTGCCATAGCGGCCTTGGTAGAAAGCGCGAATGCCCTGCCCGTTGTGATGCAGCGAGTGGTGGCTGTCGTCGGAGAAGCAATCCTGCTCGTCCTCCTGCGCACCACTGAGCAGGGCAACCTGGATGCGCTCGCCCGCCAGCTCCTCGCCGCTCATCGTGGCGAGGCCGAAGATCATCCGCCGCAGGCCGGTGTTGATATCGCCGCGCACCAGCCGGTCGCCATAGCTGCCGGGCATGGCCGACCACTGCGCGGCGAGGCGTTCGAGATCCTGATGCAGGATCGCCGCGGCGGCTGCCAAAGCCAGGCCGCGACGCTGGCAGTGGCGCAGCGGTGCGGCCTTGAGGCCATCGGTGCAATCGGCGGCGCTGAGGGCGTAGTCGGTCCAGGGCCGCGCGCCGGGGCCGGTGGCGGAGCGATCCTGCCCCCACAGCAGAAACTCGATGGCGTGATAGCCGGTGGCGATGTTGCTTTCGACATCGCTCGCCTGCTGCGCGCCCTTGAGCACGATGCGCTGCATCGGCGTGGTGGCGAAGGGCTGGCCTGCGAGCAGCAGGCGATCCGGCGCGGCGATCAGATTGAGCCGCGCCTGCGGGTTGGTCGGTGAGGCGGCGTAGTCATCCGCCACGTAGTCGAGAAAACCCTCGTCCACCGGCCAGGGGTTGATCTGCCCATCGGCCTCATCGATGAACCAGTTGCCGAAGCGCAGCGCCTCGCTGTGCGAATACGGCACTCGCGCGGCGCGCCAGCTCGACTGCGCAGCAGCGAGGGCGGCGGCACTCGGTTGCTGCCGCAACTGCTCGACCGCTTTCTGCAAGTGGACGACTGCGGTGAGCGAGTCGGCATACACCGCATGGGCAATCTGCCGGTAGCCGTCGAGTACGGTGCGCGCCTCGGCCTCCGGCGCAGGCCGCGCGCAGGCCGCCACAACGCAGACGGCCACCAGTGCGGTGGCCGTGGCGACAGCTCGCAGCGGCTGCCTAATCGGTGAAGCCCAGCTCGGCACGAGTCAGCACGAACTTTTCCACCGGCCTGGGCGGGTTGGCACTTTCGGCGTTGTCGCCATACCACTCCACCGTGATGGTGTCGCCGAGTATCGATGCCCACATGAAGCCCGATGAGGCGCGGTAGTCCGACTTGCCGCCTTGCCCCTTGCGCTCCTCGAAACCGAGATTGGTCGCAGGCCGCGCTTCAGTGCGGCCGCCGGCACCGGAGACGATGAACTCGGTGCGGCCGCAGGAGGCAACGGGCTTCAACCAGCGCATGTCGTGCTCGTGGCCCTGGATGTGAAACTGCACCTTGTCGCAGATGGTGTTTTCGAGCGCTGCCTTGAAGTCGGCAGCGCCATCGCCGTAGTTGCCGTTGCTGATGTAGTTGTAGTGGGTCATCGACATTTTCCAGCGCGCGGGCGAGAGCTTGAGCGCCTCCTTGAAGAAGGCCTGCTGCAAGTCGCCGTCGTAGGCATCGGCATCGCCTGGGCCGGGGATGGTGTCGCCGTCAATGGCGAAGAGTTCCAACACGCCGCCGAAGCGCTGCGTGTAGTAGCGCGCCGGCATGTTCCACTTCTTGCTCATGCGGTCGCTGCGATGGCTGTATTCGACCTGGTTGTCGCCGAGCTGCACGAGGCTGCCGATCGCGCCGTTGTCGTGATTGCCCAGTACCAGATAGAACGGTAGCGTGAGTGGCGCGTAGGGGTTCTCGAAAGCGGTGAGAAACTGCGGGTCGGTCGGATTCGCAGCGCCCACGAAGTAGATGTTGTCGCCGGCCGCGAGCGCGAAATGGCAGCCGGGCACCACCGTCCTGGTCTTGGCCGCGCAGACATCGCGCATGACGAGGCCCAGCGCGTTTTGCACGTTGTCCTGCGTGCCGGCGTCGCCAATGATGAGGAAGTTGAGCGGCACCGCCGGGTCATGCGCGGTGAAGCCGGTGACGGGCTTGCGCGCCATGTGGCTCTTGCTGCCGTCGGCGGTCGGCGCCTTGGCTGGATCGCTGGCGGCCGGTGCCGCCGGTGTGGGGAAGGGCAGGGGTGTGGCGGCAACCGGCGCATTGGCGGGGCTGCCGACCATGCCGCTGTCACCACAGGCAGCAAGCAGACCGAGACTGGTGAAAGCGATCACGGTGAAACGCATGAAGAAAAACCTAAAGGCATTGACTCAACGGATTCTGCTGACCGGCCGTGACATGAAGATGTCACTCCGATGAAAACGCCCTGACTTCTTTGCCTGCGGTGGATTCAATGGGTCTTGGGTGCCGCGCGCAGAAAGCCCTGGCCGGTGTAAGGGCACAGCGGTGGCCGCCTGGGTTGGCAGTCACTGATGACCCTGCGTGGCGCCTCGCCTTCAAGCTAAGGTTTCAGGGGGTCCAGCTTCGGACTTGCCCTGCGACCCAAGCGGCATCATCCAGCGGTAGATCGTGGCCTGCACTCGGGTGGATGACGATGTCACACCGCCATGCTGCCGCGAGTGCCTGCGAGCAGCGGCTGTCGACCAGATGGTCTTGTGCGCCAGTGAGCAGCAGCAATCGCGTCTGCGGCGCACGCTTTGGGGCGCTGAAGCGCATGGCGGCCAGCAATTGCCGCAGCGCGTTGGCGCGTGAGACGGGGTGCGAGAGGCGCCATGCCGTCCAGTCCTCGAGCACCGCGCGAGTCTGTTCGTGGTGGTTGCTGGTGAGTTGCAGGATGGCTTCCTCCGCCGCGCGCGCTGCGGGATTGCCGAGTGCCATGCGCAGCAGCAGGGGCCAGGCGGCGGGTTGCAGGCGCTGGTAGAACGGACTGACCGGCTTGAGGCTGGTGTTGACCAGCACGGCGCGTTCGATCTCCTGCGGATGCGTATCGGCCCAGGCCACCGTCACCATTGCACCGAGCGACATGGCGAAGACGCGATAGGGCGGCGTGAGGCCTTGTCGCAGCAGTTCCCTGCGCACCCATTCGGCCATGGCAGGTACGCTGGCAGGGCTCTGCTCGCGGTGGCGCAGGCCGTTGCCCGGCAGGTCGAGCAGGCAGAGGCGCGCATCGGGCAGCGTTGCGCGCAACACATCAGGGAACGCGCCCCAGTGCCGCGAGTCGCGCATCAGGCCGCGCAGCAATACCCAGGTCGGCGCGGCGCTCATTTCGATTTGCGCCGGTACCAGCGCACCATCGCATCGGCGTAGTGCTGGTCGCGTGCGGCGGCAGTGGGCAGCCAGCGTTGGTGGCTTGATGCGGCGCGGGTGAAGAAATCCAGCAGCGCCAGATGGCGGCGCATGACGCGCTGCTGCCGATGGCCGATCAGCGGATTGAAGATGCCGAAGCGGTTGAACAGCTGGCGCGGGTTTTTCTTGATCCACAGCCAGCTGCCCATCTCCAGGGTGAGCGGCAGGAAAGTGCGCCTGCGATCAGCGGCGGCACGCAGGTAGAGGTGATCCCATAAATCCCCATGTGTGAGGTATTGCAGGCTTTGCGGTTCGAACACGTACTGGTGATGGGCGTTGGTCTGCGCAAAGATGGTTTGCAGGGCGTGCAGCTCCGGCAGGTGGGCGATGGGTGTGGCGCTGTGGGCGAGTGGAAACCAGATGCGATCCTGGCTACCAAAGCCGGAATGGCAGTCGATGGCGAGGCTGAACTTGCGGCTGAGAAGCTCTTCTTCGACCAGCGCGCACAGGGCCGTGCTCTCGCACTCCATGGGCGCGCCTTCCTGCCCGCGAAACCAGGGCAGTCCGGGTGACAGGCGCTGCCCGCCGATGAGAAAAGGCACCGGCTCCTTCGACTCGATGGGTGCATTGCGCATCAAGTCCACGCCACGCGGATTGGCGCGGGTGCCGAGCAGCAGGCCACCCGGATTGACCAGTGGCATGAACACCAGTCGCACGCTCTTCAGCTGCTGATGCAGCACCTTGTCCCAGGCCAGCCGTTTGACCAGTGTGCGCAGGTAGGCGATGACGACTTCGGCGCCAATGCGTTCCAGCCCGTGCACACCGCCGAAGAAGCCGACCGCCGGCACCTTGGGCGAGGGGTTGCCGAGCATGATGGTGTGGACTGGCAAGGTCTGATTGCCGACGCGCACCTCGCAGGCGATGCGCGCTTGCAGATGGGGGCCGCCTTCGGCGATCAGCTGTTCGATCTCGTTGAGTTCAAGCAGCGAGTGACTGCGCAGCAGGGGATTGAGCATGGTGCAGTTTAGCGACGACGCGCAGTAGCCCAGACGGTTTCACCAAACTGCAATCTTCGAGTCACACAGGCTGGGTATGGTCGCTTGCATCGGGTCAGCCACCGGAGTCCGCCATGCGTGAAATCGTCAAGAGCTTCAAAGCCTATCCGTCTTTGAGCATCGCCAGCGCCGTGGTCTGGGGTCTGGTCGAGTTCGTGGCCCTGCAACGCGCGGTGATGACGCGCGGCAAGCCGCAAGCCTGATTGCCATTCGCGGTGCCAACGCCTGAGTTTCCGCGCAGGGCGTTTTCGTTCAGGCCGCTGCCAGTTGCGCGTGCTGGGTGATCAGTGTGGCGATGCGCGGCAGCAGCGGCTTGGGCAGGTCATGGCCCATGTTCTTGAGCACTTCCAGCCGCGCGCCGGGGATCAATCTGGCTTGCTCGTGGCCTGCCGCGACTGGTACCAGCGGATCGTCCTCGCCGTGGATGACAAGCGTTGGCAGCTTGATTTCTGATAGCCGCCGGTGACGGCTGCCGGAGGCGAGGATGGCGAGCAGCTGGTGGATGTAGCCGCGCGGGTAGATCGAGCGATCCACGCTCATGGTGGCGAGCAGGCGGCGCTCGGCCTCGGAGGGCACCGCATGCGGGCTGGCGAGCACCATCCAGGTTTCCGCACCGTGATCGATCAGTGCATCGCGCTCGCGGCTTTTAGGGCGTCGCACCAGCCGTCGCTGCACCTTGAGGCTGGCTTGCGGCAGGCGCGGATTGTTGCTGCTCGACATCACCGAAGTGAGGCTCAAAACCCGGTCGGCGTGATCGAGAGCGAGTGTCTGCGCGATCATGCCGCCCATTGAAAGCCCGACGATGTGGGCGCGCTGGACGCCGAGTGCGTCCATCAATCCGACGCTGTCTTTCGCCATGTCGCTCAGCGTGTAGGGTGCGCGCACCTTGAGGCCCAGCTTGCTGCGCAGGATGTTCTTGAAGAACTGCGGATCGCGTTCGCCCTTGATTTTCTCGGAGAGACCGATGTCGCGGTTGTCGAAGCGCACGACGTAGAAACCGGCGGCGGAGAGTGCCTCGCAGAGTGCCAGCGGCCAAACTACCAGCTGGCAGCCAAGTCCCATGATGAGTAGCATCGCAGGATGTGCAGGATTGCCGAAAGTTTCGGCTTCGAGCGAGATGCCGTTGGCTTGGTATTGGGGCATGAGTGCGTCTTATTCGAGAGAGAGGATGGCGTGCCAGTGCTCGGCACGGATCGGCATCACCGATAGCCGGTTGCCGCGCATGATCAGCGGGCAGCCCTTGAGCTGGGCTTCGTGCTGCTTGAGTGTTTCGAGCGTGATGGGACGCTTGAGGTGGCGCACATAGCGCATCTCGACCAGGAACCAGCGCGGCTCTTCGCGTTTTGCAGTCGGGTCGTAATGGTGATGCTTGGCGTTGAATTGCGAAGGGTCTGGATACGCCGCACTCGCCACTTCCATCAGCCCGTAGATGCCCGGCACCTCGCAGCTGGAGTGGTAGAAGAAAGCCGGATCGCCAGCCCGCATGTCGTCACGCATGGAGTTGCGCGCCTGGTAGTTGCGCACGCCATCCCAGGGTTCGATGCCCTTGGGTCGTTTCTTGAGATCGTCGATGGAAAAAGTGTCGGGTTCGGATTTCATCAGCCAGTGGCGCATGGTTTCACCCCATTCAGGCGACGTGGAAAACGGTGCAGGCCGCGCTCGGTCAACACGGCATCGAGTGTTTGATCGAATGGCTCAAGCGGCAGGAGATCGACCTGCTGCTGCGCATAAGCCAAGCCCAGCCGGTAGGGTCTGAAACGGCCCTGCGCCAAAGCGCGGTCGTAGTGCCCGCCGCCCTGGCCCAAACGTGTGCCGCGCGCATCGAAACCCAGCAGTGGCAGCATCACGACATCCATTGCCGCGGCAGACAGGGCGATGCCGCGGCGCGGTTGCTTCATGCCCAGCGGGTGCTGTTGCAGATGGCGGCTGTCGAGCCTGCGAAAGCGCATCGTCCCGCGCAAAAACGCCGGTGCGAATACCTCGATCTGGTGTGCCTGCAAGGCGGCGATCAGGGGCTGGGTTGCAAGCTCACTGCCCATCGACAGGTACACCGCGACGCGGCGCGCACGGCGCACGGCGGGGCTCTGCAAGACATGCCGTGCAATGGCGCGGGCGGCTCGTTTTCGATAAGAAGGGCTGATGCTCTTGCGCTCTTGGCGCAATGCGGATCGCAGGGCGCGCTTCAAGCCCCGCAAATCCAGCGGTATGTAAGCGCTGGCTTGAAAAAGTGTGTCTCCCACCTGTGCCGTGACGTTCATCGCTGACCTTGAGACGGAGTCTCAAGTGGGCGCCGCGTTGGCCATCGGGCTTCCCATTACGAGATGGGCCTGCACGCCAGAACCAAGTAAAGCTCCCGGGGGGTTGTAATTAGGCTCAAGGGTTTTGGATGAGGTCCTCGAACACTGCAGGAGACACATCGGAATCATACACGCTAGCAAGGCTTACGAACGCTGAATGCTTTTGCAGGCATGGTCAGTCGCTGCTGTTGAGCGTGGTGTCGATGTCGCGCGCAAACTGCTGGATGCGCTCGCTGGCCTTGTGATCCTGCGGCAGCACCTTGCTGTCGCCTTTCAAGGCGAGAAACTCGCGCGCGAGGTTGAGCGAGGCCATCACCGCGATCTTTTCCGCAGTCAGTGCGCGACCACGTTTCTTGATTGCACTCATGCGTTCGTTCAGGAACTCCGCCGAGGCCACCAGCGCCTCATGCTCTGCGGGCGGGCAAGTCACTGCGTATTCGCGGCCCATGATCTTGACGTTGATGGTGATCGCATCGCTGGTCGGTGCAGCTGGTTTCATGTCTGCCTCCGTGATGCCGGATCGCATCGATGCTTGTTCTGTCGGCAGAAGGCAGCATGACCTCTGCTGGCGATCCCCGCTTGCGCGGGGTCCCTCGCCAGGTGGCTCATGGTGCCGCCTCCTGTTCGAGTTGTCGCAGGCGCTCCACCACGCCCTCGATGCGGCGCTTGAGTTCGGCGTTGAGCGCCAGCAGGCGATCCCGTTCCTGCAGCGCGCGTTTTTTCTCCAGCCGCTCCTGCCGGTAAGCGGCAGTCAGGCGGGTGATCTTGGCGGCGAGCTGGTCGAGGTCGGTGTGCAACATGCTGCGAAGTATACGGATGCCACCCATAAAAAAGCTCCGCCGGATCTTCATCCGGCGGAGCTGGATACGGGGACATCAATCACTGTATGAGCAGGAACAGCGCACCTTCGCCTCTGCGCACATGCAACAGGAGATTGCCTTCACCCTTGGTGAGCTTGGCGAACTCCTCCATGTCAGTGACCGGCTTGCGGTTGACGCCGATGATGATGTCGCCCTGCCTGAGGCCCGTGCGTGCGGCGGGGGAGCGCGGCTCGATCCTCGACACCGCCACGCCGCGTGCGCCGCCTTCGCTGTTGCTGTCATCGGCGATGGCAAACGTCGCGCCCTGCAATTTCGCGTTCACTGCACTGCCGCTGGCAGTGGCATCACTGTCCTTGCCCACCGGAACGGAAAGGGTTTTCGGCTTGCCTTCGCGCAGGATTTCCAGTTCCACCTTTTCGCCGACGCGCAGCAGACCGATGACCGTGCGCAATTGTGCGAAATCGCTTACTTCGCGGCCGTTGGCGCGCAGGATGATGTCCTCCACTTTCAGCCCCGCCTTGTCGGCAGGGCCTTTCGGCACCACCCGCGACACCACGACACCGCGCGCGGTGGGCAGGCCAAAGGATTTGGCGAGTTCGGGAGTGATGTCCTGGCCCTGCACACCGATACGGCCGCGGGTGACGCTGCCGGTTTCGATCAGCTGCGCCATCACGCTCTTGGCAAGGTTGGCCGGGATGGCAAAACCGATGCCGATGTTGCCGCCGCT
>JAKFXK010000091.1 GCA_021731445.1 Nevskiaceae bacterium
GCTTGCTTGGTTTGAAACCCGGTTTGCCCTTGCGCTCGTTGCCCAGCTGTTTTTCCAGTGAGCGCACCGTGAGGCGTTTCTTGACGACGGCACTCCGCCCAGTGCGCCTGCTCGTGCAGCGGCAGGCCGGACAGCACCTTGGCGTGGCCGAGACTCAGATGGCCCTCATCGACCAGCGTCTGCACAGCGGCGTCGAGGTGCAGCAGCCGCAAGATATGGGTGACGTAGACACGTGACTTGCCGATGCGGCTGGCGATCTCCTCATGCGTCAGCTGATGCAGCTCGCTCAAGCGCTTGAGACCTGCTGCCGCCTCGATGGGCGACAGCGACTCGCGTTGCAGGTTCTCGATCAGGCCCAGCACGAAAGCCTGATCCTCGTCGAGATCGTCCCGGATGATGGCCGGCACCTCATGCACCTGGGCGATCTGTGCGGCACGCCAGCGGCGCTCGCCGGCCAGGATCTCATAGCCCCACACCCGCGTGCGCAGTACCAAGGGCTGCACGATGCCGCTCTCCTTGATGCTCTCGGCCAGCTCCGCAAGGGCATCGGCATTGAATATCTTGCGCGCCTGCTGCGAGCCGGGGCGGATGAGGTCGATGGGGATGTTCTTGACGGTGGGCGCGGATGGCATGCGCGGCATTCTACGAACTGCGGCGTGTCATCATCACGCGCCCACTTTCCAGACCCAGGCCCATGGAAATCGAATACCGCCGCATTCTCGAAGCCGTCGGTGAAAACCCTGACCGCGAAGGCTTGCGCGACACGCCCAAGCGGGCCTCAAAGGCGATGCTGTTCCTGACCCAGGGCTATCGGCAGAGCCTGGAGGAGATCGTCAACGGTGCCCTGTTTGACACCACCAACAACGAGATGGTGATCGTCCGCGACATCGAGCTGTACTCGATGTGCGAGCACCACATCCTGCCCTTCTTCGGCCGCGCACATGTCGGCTACATCCCGGATGGCAAAGTGCTGGGCCTGTCGAAAATCCCGCGCATCGTCGATATGTTCGCACGGCGCCTGCAGATCCAGGAACAGCTCACCAAGCAGATCGGCGACTGCATTCAGGGCGTGACCGGGGCCAAGGGCGTGGCAGTGGTGATCGAGGCGCGCCACATGTGCTCGATGATGCGCGGTGTGCAGAAGCAGAACTCGTCGATGACCACGTCGATGATGGAGGGCCGCTTCCGGGATGATCCCCGCACGCGACAGGAGTTCTTGACGCTCATCAAGAATTAGTGATCGGTCATTCCCGCCTTCGCGGAAATGACCGGTAGGCAGAGTGTCCACAGTCGAACCTTCACACCCGCTGTCTATAATTCGCTCATCCAAGCACCCCCGCAAGGTCGTAACACGCTTGTTCTGCCCAAGGTTTCACCCATGACCCTCATGCCCGCCGCACCACTTTCCAACGCCCGCTTCGGCACCCCGCACCAGGTCGAGGTGCTGATCGCCGCCGAGCCGGTGGTGCAGCGCGAGATGGACGAGCATCTGGCGCGCCGCAAGCTCTGGTTTCCCAACGACCTGATGCCTGCCGATGCGACGCTGGATGTGAGCGACGACGCCACCCTCGCCAACATCCGCAGCAATGCCAAGGGCATCCCGGACAGCGTCCGTGTTGCGGTGGCCCTCAATCTGCTGACCGAGGAAGGCCTGCCGCACTTTCATCGCCTGATTGCGACCCACATGAGCAACGAGAGCGTCTGGCGCGCCTGGAACAATGTCTGGACGGCGGAGGAAGATCGCCATGGCTGCGCGATGCGCGACTATGTGCGCGATGCGCGGCTGTTCAACATGGGCGAGCTGGAAAAACTGCAATACGAGTACATCGCGGCAGGCTTTGACCCCGACTGGGAGCAGGACCCGTACCGTCTGATGGCCTACACCTCGCTGCAGGAGAAGGCGACCCAGATCAGCCACGCCAACACCGGCCGCATGGCCGGGCAGCACGAGCCGGTGCTGCAAAAGGTGCTCGCGCATCTGGCAGGCGATGAGTCACGCCACTACCAGTTCTACCGTGCCACCTTCGCCGAGATTCTGCGGGTCGATCCCAACCGCGCACTGGTGGCGCTGCTCAAGGTCACGTTGGGCTTTGCCATGCCTGGTCACAACATCGCCGGCTTCAGCGAGATGAGCGAGGTGCTCGACCGCACGGGCATCTTCGGCACTCGGCAGTACCTGAAGATCGTCGAGGAGCTGCTGGAATACTGGGACATCGGCGGCATGAGCGGCCTCAACCACGAGGGCGAGAAAGCGCAGGAGCGCCTGATGAAAGTGCCGGGCCGTCTCGCGCGCGTTGCCGACTATGCAGACAGCAAAAAGAAAGCCTGCGAATATCAATTCAAGTTCCTGGATGGCCGCACTGTGGCACTGGACGCGTGAAACCTCTGCGGATTCTCGTCACCGGCGCAGGCTCTGGCCTGGGTCGCGCCATCGCACTGCACTATGCCCGCCTGGGTGGCCAGATCGCCTGTACCGACCGTGAGCTGGCCAGCGTCAACGAGACGCTCACGCAGGTCATCAAGGAGGGCGGCAGCGGCCTCGCTTTTGCGCTCGATGTGACAAAGGAAGACGACTTCGCCGCCGCTGCAGCGCGCCTGCAAGGCGAGTGGGATGGCATTGATCTCGTCGTCAACAACGCCGGTGTCGCCACCGCGGGTGACATCGACGCCGCCCCCATCAGCGACTGGGAGTGGGTGGTCAACATCAACCTGTTCGGCGTCGTACGCGGCTGCAAGGCGTTTGTGCCGATGCTCAAGGCCCAGTGCAGCGGCCATGTGGTGAACATCGCTAGTTTCGCAGGCATCGCCAATCCGCCCGGTATGGGCAGCTACAACGCGAGCAAGGCCGGCGTGGTGGCGGTCAGCGAGACGCTGCGGCATGAACTCGCCGAGTTCGGCGTCGGCGTGACAGTGGTCTGCCCGGCGTTCTTCCCCACCAACCTGATGAACTCCGCGCGTGTCGTGCAGCCCGGTACGGTGGGCATGGTGCACAAGTTCATGAAGAAATCCGGTGTGACCGCCGAAGACGTGGCCGCACAGATTGCGCGGGCAGTGACAAGGCGCGAGTTTCTGGTGCTCACGCACAAGGACACTCGTCTGCAGGCACTGATCAAACGCGCCTCGCCAGAGACCTTCTTCAGGATGGTGCAGAAAACGCGCAGGCGGCTCAAGCCCAGGCCATAGGGCGAATCAGCGCCGCGTCGACTGCGGGCTGAGGTTGATGTCCGCGCGCAAAAAAAGGGGCCGAGAGCCCCCTTCACGCAAGAACACGGCCGCTCAAAACTTGTAGCCGAGCCCCAGGCCAATGACGGGCCAGTACTTGTAGGGCTTGCCATCGTCTTCCAGATCGCCCTCGTAGTTCTCGATGTCGGCCTGAACGGTCGGGTCGGTCTCGAAATTGACGGTGCGGGTGGCCCCGGTCTGGTTGTCGGTAACGGTGCCGGTGCCGCGGATGTTGAGATCGGCCTTGAGTGATCCCTGGAACATCACTCCGGCATCGAAGCTGACCCAGAAATTGCCCTCCGGCTTGATCGGCCGGCCCCAGCCCAGGCCGAGGTACGGTGCAAAGCTGGGGAAGTCGAACTTTGCGTCCGCACTGCCGTTGCTGCTGCGGTAGGTGAAGTCATCAGTTTCATATTCGAAGGTCTGCGCCTCCTTGGTGCGACCCGTGACCTTGAAGCCATTGCTGAGTGCCCCGCCCGTGAGGCGGAACACACTCTCGAAAGGGTGGTAGTCAGCGAGCATCCCAATGGTGAACAGCTTCAGCTTGGCCTCGTATTCATTGTCCTGGTCGTCCTCGAAATCCTGGTCGTAGTTGAAGCCGTTGATGACGGCGCGCAGGTCGAACTTGGGGGTGAGGCCGGTGGCGGCTTCGAGGCCGAGCCCGAGCGTGCTGATGCGCGCACCAACAGCGACATCGATGGCCTGTGCAGGCGCGGTAAGAACAAGCGCGGTCAAACCGACGCCGAGTAAAGGTTTCATCATCTGGCTCCCCTTGAATGGTTTTTTCGAAGCATCTGTCGTTGTGCAAAGAAATCGTAGCAGCGGTACCACCCTGCGAAAAGGCCGGGGCAGATTTGCTTTGGCGACCTGTCTGGGCATGGAGATGTTGATTTCCGGTACGATTCGGCTGCCGCGCAAGGGCAGGGTATAGAGCTATGCGGCGGAACATCGAATAACAAAGGATTGCAGGGTGGCATGAACGAGCACGAGGAGTTCGATTTCAAGCAGCACGAGGCGCTGCTGAGGCGAGACCCTGCCCGCTATGCGGAGGTGGTGCGTGAAGTCTCGGCCTTTGGCATCTACCTGCTTGACCCTGAAGGTTTGGTCCGCAGCTGGAACCGCGGGGCGGAGAACATCACCGGCCTCAGTGAGGCCGAGGTGCTGGGTCGCCCGTTCGCCATCTTGTTCAACGACGCGGGCCAGCGCGAGGGCCTGCCGCAGCGCACCCTGCAATTCGCCCGCGCCAACCGGCATCACAAGGACGAACAGCAGCGTCGCCGCAGCAATGGCGAGGAGCTGATTGCGCTCTGCACGCTGGATGCGGTGCGGCGCGACACCGGCGAGCTGTCTTCGTTTGTGGAGGTGTTCAGCGACATCACTGATCTCAAGCGCCGCGAGGCCGCGCTGTATCACCGCGCAACCCGCGACGCGCTCACGGGCCTGTTCAACCGCGGCCATTTCACCGAGATGGCGGCACAGGAGCTGGAGCGTGCGCGGCGGTTCGCCGAGCCTTTGACGGTGGCATTGATGGACCTCGACCATTTCAAGCGCGTCAACGATACCTACGGCCACGATTCCGGCGACCAGACGCTGGTGCAGTTCGCAAGCATCTGCCAGGAGCACGCCCGCAAGATCGACCTCGTCGGCCGATTGGGCGGCGAGGAGTTCGTGCTGCTGTTGCCGCGCGCCAACAAGGAGCCTGCCTTCGAGATTCTGCAACGCTTGCGGCTGGCCCTGATGGAAGCGCGCATCACGTCCGCCGCCGGGGCGACGTTCGGCTGCACGGTCAGTATCGGCATCGCTGCGCTGCGCCCGCACACCCGCGATCTGCGCGAGCTGCTGCGCAATGCCGATGCCGCGCTCTACAAGGCCAAGCGCGAGGGCCGCAACCGGGTGGAATGCTGGTTCGAATAAGCCCCCCTGCCCATCGGCCTTGTCCCGGTGCGGCGCCTTCAATCCCACCGCACACGACGCTGGCATGTTCCGCGCGTGATGTTTGCACTGCTCTCACCGACTATCGCGCATGACTCGTCGCATCCAGGTTCGCCGCTCCCCCATCCATGGCAACGGTGTATTTGCCGCTGCCGATCTTCCGTCTGAAAGCCGCGTGATCGAGTACTGCGGTACCAGGCTTAGCCATGCCCAGGCGGATCGACGCTACGAGGGCAATGCCGAAACGGGGCACACCTTTCTGTTCACGCTGAACGAGAAATACGTGATCGACGCCAATCAGGGCGGCAATGCCGCACGCTGGATCAACCATAGTTGTGCGCCCAACTGCCAGGCCTTCCTGATCGAGCACAAAGGGCGTGACCGCAGGCTCGACCGCGTGGTGATCGAAACCCTGCAGCCGATCAAGGCAGGTGAAGAGCTGGCCTACAACTACGCCATCACCCTCGACGAGCGCCACACGCCGCGCCTGAAAAAGCTCTGGGCCTGCCGCTGCGGTGCGGCCAGCTGCACCGGCACCATGCTCAACACCAGGCCCCGGCGCGCCAGGTCCTAGCTTTTGCTGGCGGCAATCCAGCGGTCGATCTTGGTTTCCAGCACCGCAAGCGGCACCGCGCCGTCTTTCAGGACCTGGCGGTGGAACTCGCGGATGTCGAACTTCGCACCCAGCTCCTTCTCGGCCCTTGCGCGCAAGGCCTTGATCTTCAGCTCACCGATCTTGTAGGCGAGCGCCTGCCCCGGAATCGCCATGTAGCGCTCGGCTTCGGAGATCGCCTGCGTTTCGCTCTGCGCCGAGTTGGCGAGCATGTAGTCGATCACCTGTTTCCGGCTCCAGCCCTTCTCGTGCAGGCCGGTGTCCACCACCAGACGGATCGCGCGCCAGAGTTCGTTCTGCAAGTAGCCGAAATGGTCATAGGGGTCTTGATACACGCCCAGCTCCTTGCCGAGTGATTCGGCATAGAGGCCCCAGCCTTCCTGGAACGCCGTCTCGCCACCGAAGCGGCGGAACTTGGGCAGATCGGTGAGCTCCTGCTGCAGGGCGATCTGGAAGTGATGGCCTGGCACCGCCTCATGCAAGTACAGGTCTTCGGCATCCCAGGTTCTGCGGCTCGGCAGATCGTAGGTGTTGACGTAGAAGATGCCCGGTCGCGTGCCGTCCTCGCTCGGCCCCTGATAGCTGCCACCGGCGGCGGACTTGTTGCGGAACGTCTCGACCGGACGAATCTCGAATCCGGCCTTGGGTTGCAGCGAGAACAGCCGCGCCGCACCCGGCTCCACCTTGGCGCGCAATGCTTCGAAGAAGGCGAGCAGCGCCGGTTCGTCCTTGAACTCGAATCGCTTGTCAGTATCCAGAAACTTGAAGAAGGCTTGCAGATCGCCCTTGAACTTGAGGCGCGCCATGATTTTGCGCATCTCGCCGTGGATGCGCGTCACCTCGTCGAGACCGATCTGGTGGATGGCTGCGGGGGCGAGATCGGTGGTGGTGGCGCTGCGAGCCTGGTAGTCGTACCAGGCTTTGCCATCGGGCAGTGCGTACAGGCCCACCGTGCTGCGCGTCTTTGGCAGATATTCGTCGTGGATGTAGGCGCGCAGGCCGCGATAGGCCGGCAGCAGGGTGTCGCGGATCAGCGTGGTGTATTCGGCGCTGAGGCGGGCCTTATCGGCGGCACTGAAGTCGGCGGGCAGATTGGCGATGGGTTTGTAGAACAAGGTCTTGGCCGGGTCGGCGACGATCAGCGCATCCATCTGCGGCAGCACTTTTTCCATCAGCACGCGCGGCTGCACCACGCCCGCTTTCACGCCCTCGCGCATGTTGGCGATGGCCTGTGCGAACAGCGGCGGGATGAGAGCGGCGCGCTTGGCCCAGTTGTCGTAGTCCTGCACGGTCTTGAACGGTTGTGCCGAGGTGCCGGAGCCCAGCTGTGCCATCTGGTTGGGCAGGCTGTAGAACTGGTTGATGGGTTGCAGATAGCCCGGAAAGCGGTCGCCCTCCAGCGACATGTCCAGTTCACGCAGGAGAATCTGCGTGCTGTTGCGATCCTGTTCGGCAAGGCTCGTGGTGTCGATGGCGGCGATGCGGGCGCGCCACTTCTGGTTGAAGGTCGTCACCTTTGCGCGCTCAGCCGCGCTGAGGAAGTTGGGCAGGCGGTCGTTGTAGCGGCTGTCGCCGACGTACGTCGCAACGACCGGATTGAGGACGAGGCTTTCCTCCCAGTAGTCGGTGAACAGCTGCTGCATCGCCACGGCGGGATCGACTTTCGCCGTCTCGGTCACCGGTATCACCGGTGGTTGCTGGGCGCAGGCAGCGAGGCCGAATGCGGTGGCGAGCGCAGCAGAAATGAGCGAGCGTGAAAGCATGGTGATTGGCCTCGATGGTCAGATGTCGAAAGACTAGATGCAGCAAGCCGCAAAAAGGATGCAAGAGCTAGAAATGAAGTGTGGTGCCGCCCAGCGCCACACCCTGTGGCCCGAAGCGGCGCTCCTCGAAACGCAGGCCCTCTGCCCCTGCGAGCAGCACGCTGCACGCGCGCGTGCCGTAAGTGCTGCCCAGGATGAAAGGCGAAGACAGCAGCCGCTCCAGGGGCAGCCCGATACCGGTGTCCGGCAGCTCCGCGTCTTCGGCGATCTGCTGATCGGCGAGTGCGGCGAACAGCGCTGCGGCATCCTCGCTGTCAGCCGCAATCCAGTGCGCGAGTGCGGCCTTGAGGCGCAGCGTCTTCGGCCACGGCGTATCGAGTCCGGCATTGCTCAGGCCGTGCACACCGGGTGCGATCCGCTGCCAGTGCGGAGTTGGCCGGTTGCTGGCATAGATCAGCGTACTGCCATCCGACAGCAACAGATTGAAGGGGCCGTAGCGCAGGGCGCTGGCCATCAGATTTTCGGCATGGGCATCGACGGGACTGCTGGCGTGCAACACCTCGGCAGCGAGCGCACCGCGCGAGGCCAGCCCTGCATCGCTGCCCTGCGGCTCCCGCACATTGGTGACGGCGGCAAAGCGGCCATTGGCCTTTGCCCCCAGCCAGGTGCCGCCTGCCTTGAGATCGCGGCCACCGAACACGCCGGGCGCATCGGCCCATTCGGCCAAGGGCGCGCTCGCGCGGGCATGTGCCTCATCGCGGTTGGCGACGAGAATCAGCGGGTAGCGCGGGTGAGCGCGCCAGGCGAAGGCGATGAGGCACATGGCGCGATGGTAGCGGGGCTGCGACTTATACTGCCCGCCTTCAAACACTTGCCGCGCCATGACCTTCCAGAATCTCATCCTGACCCTGCAAAGCTACTGGGCCAAGCAGGGCTGCGTACTCGTGCAGCCAATGGACATGGAGATGGGCGCGGGCACTTTTCACTGGGCCACCTTTCTGCGCGCGCTTGGCCCTGAGCCTTGGAACACCGCCTACGTGCAGCCCTCGCGCCGGCCCACCGATGGCCGCTATGGCGAAAACCCGAATCGCCTGCAGCACTACTACCAGTTCCAGGTGTTGATGAAGCCCTCGCCGCCGAATATCCAGGAGCTGTATCTGGGCAGCCTGCGCGAGTTGGGCTTTGATCTGTTGACCCACGACATCCGCTTCGTCGAAGACAACTGGGAGTCGCCCACGCTCGGTGCCTGGGGCCTGGGCTGGGAGGTCTGGCTCAACGGCATGGAAGTCACCCAGTTCACCTACTTTCAGCAGGTCGGCGGCATCGAATGCCGGCCGGTGGCGGGTGAGATCACCTATGGGCTGGAACGTCTGGCGATGTACATCCAGAAGAAGGAATCGGTGTACGACCTGGTGTGGAGCGACGAGGGCGGCCGCGTGGTGACCTACGGCGATGTCTACCACCAGAACGAAGTCGAGCAGAGCACCTATAACTTCGAGCAGGCTGACGTTGCCACGCTGTTCGAGCGCTTTGCTAGGGCCGAGGCCGAGTGCCAGCACCTGCTCAAGCTCGAAAAGCCGCTGCCGCTGCCCGCCTACGAGCGCGTCGTGCAGGCCAGCCATGCGTTCAACCTGCTGGATGCGCGCGGTGCGATCAGCGTCACCGAGCGGCAGGCCTACATCCTGCGGGTGCGCACGCTGGCGCGTGGTGTGGCCACGGCCTACTACAACGCACGAGCGCGCATTGTCGGATTTGAAGCACTGAAAGCCGCCTGAGCGCGGGCAAGGGCTGCTGATGGTTCCGGTCAAGAAACTCAGCAAGCTCTACACCCAGCACGGCCATCTGCCGATGGGCGTGGGCAAGGTGTCGGGCGTGATCGCCTACTCGCTAGCGATTCTCTGCCTGCTCGGCGTGATTGCCTTCCACTATCCGCAATACCTGACGACGCCGGAGCTGCGCGCCAAGTACTCGGTGGAGGTGCTGCGCGGCGTGATGCTGGTCGCCCTGCTGATCTCCGGCGGCATCGCACTCGCCAATTTCATATTGGGCCGCTATCGCTGGCTCAACCTGTTCACGCTCGCCATCGTTGCCGTGGCCGTCGCTCTCGGCGGGCCTGCGGTGCCGGTGGGCGATTTCCCCGACGGCACGGCCTACATCGGCCTCGACTGGTTCATCCTCGATCTCTTGAAGTCCACGCTGATCTTCATCCTCATCGAAAAGCTCATCCCTCTGCGCAAGGGGCAGGCCGTGTTCCGATCTGAGTGGCTCACCGACTTCGTGCACTTCGCCTTCAACCATTTCCTGGTCGGACTGGCCCTGTTCCTGGTCAACTTCTTCATCCATCGCTTCTTCGGCTGGATGATCTACGCGCCGCTGCAAAACGCGGTGCAGGCATTGCCGACACTGGTCGAAGTGCTGGCCTGCGTACTGGTGGCCGATCTCGTGCAATACGGCACCCACCGCGCCTACCACGAGGTGCCCTTCCTCTGGCGCTTCCACGCCGTGCACCACTCCACCAAAACACTCGACTGGCTGGCCGGCTCGCGCCAGCATTTCTTCGAGACCATCGTCACCCGCGTGTCGATACTGGGTGTGCTGTTCGTGCTCGGCTTTTCGCGCGAGGTGATGGATGTCTACATCCTCATCGTCGGCGTGCAGGCGGTGCTCAACCACAGCAACGTCAAGCTGCCCTGGGGGCCGCTGAAGTACCTGCTGGTCACGCCGGAGTTCCACCACTGGCACCACAGCAGCGACCGTGCCGCGCTCGACCGCAACTACGCCGCGCACTTCGCCTTCATCGACCGTGCCTTCGGCACGGCGGTGAAGTCAGATCGTCCGCTGCCGGAAAACTACGGCGTGCTCGGCGACTACATGCCGGAGGGTTTTCTGCGCCAGCAGGCCTTCCCCTTCACCTGGCGCGAGAAACAAGAGTAGTCGCGGGAGCGCTGGTACCTCTGCAACGGCCGATTCGAGGCGTTTCGTATAGCCGGTTCCTGATCGGCATGGGTGGGATGGCTGGATTCGGCGCTAGACTCTGTCGGGGCAAAAAATACGAACAGAGGGTTCCCATGCGCACTCCGGGACGGGCTGGACGGCGTGCGTCACGTCATTGGCCAGGGACTGGTGGATGGCAACCGGGTGGCGATTTCCGGCGGCAGCTATGGCGGCTACGCGGCCTTGATGAGCGCGGTGCGCGAACCGACGCTCTACAAGGCCGCTGTGAGCTACGTCGGGATCAGCGACCTGGTCAGCTGGAACGACGACAGCAATATCGGCGAAACCGAGACCGGCCGGAGCTATGTCGAGAAGTACATCGGCAAGGATGACGCGGAACTGCGCGCGCACTCACCGCTGGCGGGGATTGCCAGGCTGAAGGCCCCGGTGATGATCGTGCATGGCGAGGCAGACCGCCGCGTGCCGTTCAGTCAGGCCAAGCGGCTGCGCTCGGCACTGGACAGCAAGAAACATCCCTACGAATGGCTGAGCAAGTACGACGAGGGGCATGGCTTCTTTCGGCATGCCAACCGAATCGAGCTGTACGAAAAGATGCTGGCCTTCTTCGACAAGCATCTTGCAACGGCGACGGTCAGCGGAGCCGTGCAGCCCTGATCCGCTGACCCGCAAAGCGGCTTTCGTTCAGACCGCGACCGCCTTCACCGTCACCTCGACATTGCCCTTGATCGCCTTGGAGTAGGGGCAGAACTGGTGCCCCAGCGTCACGATTTTCTCGGCATCTGCCTGTGACAAGCCGCCGATCTTGGCGACGAGATCGACCTTTAAACCCACGCCGGTGTCGGTCTTGCCGATGCCAACGGCGGATTCGATGACCACAGAGCTGGGTTTCAAGCCGCTCTTCACCCCCATGAAGTCCACCGCGCCGCCGAAGCAGGCGGCGTAGCCGGCGGCAAACAGGTCTTCCGGCGTGGTGGCGCCGGCCTTGCCCTCGCCACCCATGGTCTTGGGCACGGTGAGGTTCACGTCCACCAGGCCGTCGCCCGTTAATGCAGTGCCGTTGCGTCCGCCCTCCGATTTGGCGTGGGCGGTGTAGAGCACGTTGACGGTTTCAGACATTTTCGATCTCCGGAGATGATTGTGGGCGTGCCATGGGCGCAGCACGGGCGCCTGCACATGGGCGAGGTCGGCCTTGTCGAAGTGTGCCAGCTGTCGCTGCATTGGTTGTGCGTTTCGTCTTGCCGGGTCCGGGCTGGTTGGCGTGGCTGGGCGCTTGCCGGACAATGCGCGACTTTCACCCACCCGTCCGCACGGGACTGCCATGACCACCGCGCTGCCTGACCTGCTCCTCGAACTCGGTTGCGAAGACCTGCCTGCACGCTATGTGATGCCACTGGCCGAGGCGCTGCGTGCGGGCGTGCTGGGTGGGCTGGCCAAGCGCGGTGTATCGCATGGCGAGGCGAGGCTGTTTGCCACCCCGCGCCGCATCGCCGTGCTGGTAACGGCTGTGGCCGCCGAACAGGCGACGCAGAGCATCGACCTCACCGGCCCGGCATTGAACGTGGCACTGAAGGACGGCGCGCCCACGCCCGCGGCATTCGGCTTTGCCAAGAAGTGCGGCGTCGAGTTTGCGGCGCTGGGCCAGAAAGACGGCAAGCTGCACTACGCACGAACCGAACCCGGCAAGCCCACCGCCGGGCTGATCCCTGCCATCTTCGAGGACACGCTCAAGGGCATGGATGAGCTGGTGCCGAAAAGGATGAGATGGGGCAGTGGCGACGAAACTTTCGTGCGGCCGGTGTCGTGGATCGTCTGCCTTCTCGGCAGTGATGTGGTGCCGCTGCACCGCTTTGGCCTGCATGCGCAGCACACCACGCGCGGCCATCGGTTCCACGCCCCCGAGGCCATTGCGCTCCCAACACCAGCAGACTACGAAGCCCGACTCAAGCGCGCAAAAGTGTGGTCTCAGGTCAGCAGCCGCAAAGCCGAGATCAGGCGCCAGATCGAAGCCGAAGCCGCCAGGCTCGGCGGCCATGCACGCATCACCGAAGACCTGCTGGACGAAGTGACGGCACTGGTCGAGTGGCCCGTGGTCATTGCTGGCCGCATGGAGCAGCGCTTCATGGAACTGCCGCCGGAAGTGATCGTGGCAACGGTGGAGACCAACCAGCGCTACTTCACGGTGTTTGAAGACGTGAAACACAGCAAGCTCAAGCCCGTATTCATCACCATCGCCAACGTCGAGTCGCGCGATGTGTCGCAGATCATCGAAGGCAACGAGCGCGTGGTGCGGCCGCGCCTGAGCGATGCGATGTTCTTCTGGGAACAGGACAAGAAGCGAGGGTTTCGTGACTACCTGATCGAATTGGATCGAATCACCTACCAGAAAGAACTTGGCAATCTGTTCGACCGCGTCAAGCGGATCGAGAAACTCGCATTTGAACTCAGCTGGCTTCTGGGTCTGGACACAGTCGATGCGCAGAAGGCTGCCCGTTATTGCAAGAACGATCTGGTGACGCGGATGGTGTTCGAGTTTCCGGAGTTGCAGGGCTTGATGGGCTTCTATTACGCCCAGGCATCGGGTGAGTCGGAGGAGTTTGCGGTTGCAATCCGTGACCACTACCTGCCGGTGCAACAGGGGACTGCGATCCCTGCGACACGACAAGGACAGGTGCTTGCGCTCGCTGACAAGTCGGACGCCCTGGCCGGCATCTTCGCCATCGGCCAGAAGCCCACGGCCAGCAAAGACCCCTACGCCCTGCGCCGCGCCGCCAACGGCGTGCTGCGCATCTGCATCGAAGGCGCGCTGCCGCTGGATGTCGCAGCGCTTCTGCGCGCGGCACTTGATGCCCAGCCCACGGGCAGGAAAGACCCCGCCACCCACACCGAGCTGGTCGAGTTCGTGATGGAGCGCCTGCGCGCGCTGCTGGTGACCGGCAGCGTCACCAGCGAGATGTTCGAGGCCGTCAAAGCCATCGGCAGCACCCAGCCACTCGACTTCGCCCGCCGCGTCGAGGCGCTCAAGACCTTCGTCGCACTGCCCGCCAGCGCCAATCTCGCAGCCGCGCACAAGCGCGTCCGCAACATCCTCAAGCAGGCTGGCGATGTCGGCATCGCCATCGACGCCAAGCTCTTCGACAACGATACGGAGCACGCGCTGTTCGCCGCCATGAACGCGCTCGATCTCGAAGGCGACTACACGGCGCAGCTCCTGCAGCTCGCCACCCTGCGCGAGCCGGTGGACGTCTTTTTCACTGCGGTGATGGTCAACGCCGACGACCCGGCCGTGCGCAGCAATCGCCTGGCACTGCTGGCACGGCTCGACAAGCTCTGTCGCAGCGTTGCCGACATCTCGCTGCTGCCCGGATGAGCACACCATGAAATGGATCGTTCTGGACCGTGATGGCGTGGTCAACCACGACTCGCCCAACTACATCAAATCCGCTGCGGAGTGGCAGCCCATCCCCGGCAGCCTTGAAGCCATCGCCCGCCTCACCCAAGCCGGCTGGCGGGTGTGCCTCGCCACCAACCAGGCGGGCTTGGGCCGCAAGCTGTTCGATTACGACGCCTTTGCGGCGATGAACGCCAAGATGCAGAAACTGCTCGCCGAACGCGGCGGCCGCGTCGACGCCGTGGCCTTCGCGCCGGAGCATCCCGACCAGGCCACCGAGCTGCGCAAGCCCAATCCCGGCATGTTGAAAGACCTTGCCAAGCGTCTCGGTGCGCCACTGGAAGGGCTGTGGTTTGTCGGTGATTCAGAGGCTGACTTACTGGCCGCGCGCGCAGCGGGCATGAAGCCTGCGCTGGTGAAAACCGGCAACGGTGCCACCACGGCGCTGAGCGCAACCGCGCAAGGCGTGCCCGTGTTCGATGACCTTGCCGCGTTTGTGGGCCATCTGCTGGCAGCGTGAGCCTGCGGCTTTACAGGGCCGCCATTACCTCATCCGCAGCGCGCTCGCCAGAGCGCAGCGCGCCGTCGAAGTAGCCATTCCACACCTCGGCGGTTTCGGTGCCGGCCCAGTGCAGGCGGCCAATGGGCGCACGCAGGGCGCTGCCATAGTCGAGCCATACGCCGGGCGGGAAGTAGCCTGAGTAACAGCCGCGCGAAAACTCTTCGTCCGACCAGCTCATCTCGATGTATTCCAGCGGGTTGCGCGCGGCTTCGCCGAAGTAGCGGACGAAGCTGTCGATGGTGCCCTGCCGGCGCTGCTCGCGGGTCTGGCCCAGGGCGCGGCGGCCATCTTCGCCTTCGATGAAGCCCATCATCACGCCGACGTGTGCATCCGGCGGCGAGTTGTCGAAGGTGACTTTCACCGGCCCGGTGTCGCTGGTGGCCTGGCCGTTCAAACCGGCATCGCGCCAGAACGGGGTCGGGTAGACGCACTGCACCTTGGTGACCGTGCCCATCGGGATGCGCTGGGTCAGCTGATCGCGCAGGCCACCGAGTGCGGGCGTGTAGCGGATGCGCCCGGCGAGTGTGGGCGGCAGTGCCAGGATCGCGCGTTTGGCGCGCACGCTGAAGCCATCGCCGCTCACCGTCACGCCATCGGCATCCTGCGCGACATCGCGCACCACGCGCTGCAGGCGGATGCGCGCTTGCAGCGGCTCGGCCATTTTCAGGCACAACAGCTGGCTGCCGCCGACGATGCGCGAATCCTGGGCGCCGTCGGCGGTGTTGATAAGGTTCTCGAGCGTGCCGGCGCTGTGGATGTAGAACAGCACATGCAGCAGCGAGAGATCGCGCGGCTGCGCCGAGAACACGGCCTCGATGGTGAGGGTCAGCAGGTCGCGGCCGCCCTGCGATTGAACGTTGGCTTCCATCCAGGTTTGAAAGGTTTGCGCATCCCAGCTCGGTGCGCTGGCGGCTGTCCAGGGTTTGTCGAGCGGCACGGTGGCGGCCATGCTGTTGAGACTCATGATCGCGCCAGCGGCCTCGACCGCACCGACCGGATCCGTCGGCGGGATCCGGTTGAGGCCCAGCATCGCGGGATCAGCCGGAAACGTGTTGCCGTAGGTTTGCGAGCGCCCGCCGCGGTAGTCGAGCAGCAGGCCGGTGTTGTAGGTCTTGAAGGTGCTCAGGCCCAGCTGCGGGATCAGCCCCAGCACCACGTCCTGCGTCGGCCCCACCCACTGGCCGCCCACTTCGACAATGGTGCCGGGCCGTGCGCCGGCGGCCGTGAGCGGGCGATTGAGCGTGCGGCCACCGACACGCTCGCGGGCTTCGAGCAGCAGTACGTTCCGGCCCCTGGCACTGAGCTGGCGCGCGGCCATCAAGCCGGCAAGGCCGGCCCCCACGATCACCACATCGGCCGTCTCATGGACGACGCGGTCGCTGCCAGCGGCGCTGGCATCGCTCAGGGGTGAATCGCCGCAAGCGGCGAGCGTAGCGCCAGCGCCCACTCCCACCATGCCGGTGAGCAATTCGCGGCGCGAGAGTCTGGGATCAGGGGTTTTCATGGTGTGCTCCGGGGCAGCAGATCCGCCCAGACGGCGGTTTCGAGATAGTCGTTTTCAAGGGCATCGCCAGAGCCGGGCGAGAGCTTTGCACCGGTGTCGAGCAAGGCAGCGCGCGGTGCATCGGGCGAGACCCAGGGCGCCAGCGCGATCAGCTCCGGCTTGTCGCCGACGAAGGGGCGATAGGGTTCGAGATCGCTGCCCAGCGTGAACTCGGTGTTGCCGACGTAGTGCTTCGGCGTGCTGCGCCCGCCACGCCTGGCAATCACGCTCTGGCCGTCGAAGGGCAGGTCCAGCAGATTGCCGACCAGATGCGGGCAGATGTTGTAGAGAAAGCGCGCATGGGGATCCGCCACGGTGCGCCAGGTGGAGAGCATCCACTCCAGCGGCTGCCAGCCGCCGGGTTGCACGCTGGCCCAGCGGCCGGGATTCGCCTCGGCCTGCACCACCACATCCACGCCCAGCTCGTTCATGCAGGCCATGTAGCTGGTGATGACATTGGCGCAGGGGTTGGCGGGCAGGGGCTGGCCAAAATCGCTGCCCCACTTGAATGCGGGCAGCGAGGTGGCAAAGCCGAGGCGGAAGCCTTCCACCACATGGCCTGCCGCATTGGCGCGCGCGGCCTCGCCGGTGGCGGGGCCTTCATCCAGCGCGAGCAGGGTTTTCTCGATGTCGGTGAGCGGCACCTTGTCGTTGCGGAACAGCAGATTGCGCTCGCCCTTGGGGGCCTGTGGATTCACATCCTGCGGCCCCCAGAGATCGGTTTGATTGGTGACGATCGCAGTGGTGGCGATGTAGACCTCATCGACATTGGCGAGGTCCGGGTCTTTGAACACGGCGATCTCGGCCGCCTCGCGCGAGGCGCGATAGCGCGGCTGATTATTGCTGGCGACCACATAGACGCCATAGTCGCGGGCGATGTCGGAGAAGGTCTGCGAATACGCACGCGCCAGCGTGTCGGTCGCGCCGACAAACACCTGCTTGCGCGGATCCATCGGCCCCACCAGGGCTTGGGCGGCGGCGATCTGCGGCGCGTAGGCGCTGTTGAGCGCGCCGAGAGCGGTGGCGATACCGGCGGGCGCGCCATCGCCCGCCGGGCCGCGCGCCGGCGAGGCGGCGTGCGCGCGCACCGCTGCGCCACGGCTGCCGATGGCGAGCGTCATCAGGCCGATGTCTTCGTTGTAGACCACCAGCATCGGCAGGCCGGGCTGCATCAGCGGCACCACCTGGTCTTCCATCAGGCAGCGCATCTTGGTGCGAAAGCTGGCGTAGGTTTCGACGTGACGCACATCCTGTTTGTACTGGATACCCACCGCGCGCAGCGTGGCACCGGCCTCCGGCGCACCGATGGCGGGCAGCCAACGCTGGGGGCGCAGGGCAATGCAGGTGCCGGTGTTGGGGCGATCCATCGGCAGCCTGGGGCCGATGGCCATCGCGGCGGTGACGGGCAGCGGGGCCGGGGCACTGTCGCCGCAGGCCGCAAGGCTGCCGATGGTTGCAACGCAGAGCAAGGTGGACAGCAGTCGCTTGCTCATCGTGCCGCTCCGCATTGGCTTTGCACCGCCAGCACCAGTGCGGCCAGCCGCGCCTCGCAAGCGGCCACGTCGCTGGTGGCGAGATATTGCAGGATCAAACCGTCGATAGCCGCCACGCACAGGCCTGCCAGCACGGGCAGCGGCAATGCCGGCGCGCGCCCCGGCACCGCTTGCAGCGCCGTGCCGAGCGCCTGCACATAGCCCTCATACTGCTGCTGCGCGAGCGGGCGCAACTCGGCGCTGGTGAGTGCGAACAAGGTCAGCTCGTATTGCGCGCGCTGCAAACCGGGCGTGGCGATGATCTGCTGCCAGTAGGCGGCGGCGAGCTGTGCAATGGCCTGCCGCACGCTGCGCGCACCCTGCACGGACTGCACCAGGAAGTCCTTGATCTCGGCGTGCAGGCTGCTGAGTGCGGCTTTCAGCAACTCCTCCTTGCTGGCAAAGGTGTAATGCAGCATGGCCTGGTTCATGCCCGCTTCGCTGGCGACACTGCGGGTGCTGGTGGCGGCCAGGCCATCGCGGGCCATCACCGTGAGCGTGGCCGCAATCAATTTCTGCCGCCGGGCCTCGGCACCCAAGGCCTGCGGCTGAGGCCCGCGCCTGGGCCGGTCAGGCGGGGCAGCGACGGCGCGCGAAGCCTTTTTGTCTGTTGATTTAGTCATTCGACTAATTAGATCGGAACCGGCGGTTCTCCACAAGCGGATCACCAGAGGTCAATGGCGCCCACTCGCAGCGCCCCTCTTTGACAAGCCTTCAGGCCCTGCGCACGCTCAAGCCATGCCTGCATTCACGCCAATCAAACTGCGGATCGCTGCCGTCCTTCTGGGTGCGCTCGTGCTTGCTACAGGCTGGTGGGGCTGGGTGGGTGCGCAGCAGCCCCTGCAACGCGACCGCAATGCCTTTGTGGCTTCCAACAGCTGCCTCTCCTGCCACGCCGACCATCACGCCAGCTGGAAGCGCACCTACCACCGCACCATGACGCAGGAGGCTTCGCGCCAAAGCGTGCTCGGACAGTTCGACGGCAAGGTCGTCGATGCCTGGGGCGTGCCGGTGCGGCCGGTGCAGCGCGAGGGCAAGTATCTGTTCGAGTATCTGGACCCAGGCACGCAGGCGGTGAAGGCCACTGTCGAAGTGAGCCGCACCGTCGGCAGCCATCGCTACCAGCAATATCTCAGCAAGGATGCCGACGGCCGCTACGCGCGCATGCACCTGATCTGGCATGTGGGTGACGCGCGCTGGGTGCACTACAACGGCGCCTTCCTCTACGACGACCATCAGGGCTTCAACCAGCATGCGGCGGTGTGGAACCCCAATTGCATCTTCTGCCACAACACCGGGGTGAATCCGAACATCACCAACGAAGAGGCGCTGCTGAAACGGGCGATGGCGGGCGAGCGTTTCAACTATCTCAACGCCGCGCACTGGGAAAGCACGGTGGCGGAACTCGGCATCGCCTGCGAGAGCTGCCACGGGCCGGGTGCGACGCACGCTGCGGCCAATCGCAATCCGCTGCGGCGCTACTGGCTGCATCTTTCAGAGGCGGGCGATGCGACGATCACCAACCCTGCAAAGCTGACGCCACAACGCAGTGCTGAGGTCTGCGGCCAGTGCCACGGCCAGCGCCAGCCCGCGAAACTGGAGATGGCTAGCGAATGGTTGCGCAATGGCCCCAGTTACCGCGCAGGCGATGTGCTGGGCGAGCACGTCTCGCTCGTGCGGCAAGACACCGTGCCGAGCGCGGGCGACCCTAATCTGTTCCGCCTGCGCTTCTGGAAAGACGGCACGCCGCGCCTCTCGGCCTACGAGATGCAGGGGTTGCTGCAATCGCCCTGCTACACCCGAGGCGGCGCGACTTGCATCGGCTGCCACGAGGCGCACGGCGGCACGCCCGCCGGGATGATTACGGAGGAGAACCGCAGTGGAGCCTCATGCGTGGGCTGCCACAAGGATGCCGCTGCGCTGCCCGCACATGCGGCACACGCCAAGGTGAGCCCCACCACCAATTGCGTGGATTGCCACATGCCGAAGATGGTCTACGGTGTGATGGAGATTCACCGCACGCATCGCATCCGCGCGCCCGATCCTTTGGCTGCCGCCAGCAATCAGCAGCCGGATGCCTGTACAACTTGCCATGGCAACCGGACGGCGCAGTGGGCGGCGGATGCCATCGGCAGCTGGCACGACAAGACGGCCGCGGCGCCTGTCTCAGGCGAACCAGCCCTTGCTGAAAACCTGCGTCAACTCTTCGCCGGCGACCCGGTGCAGCGCGCCGTCGCTGCAAAGCTCGCGGGTGCAGACAAATCCGCCCTCAGCAATAACGAACGTGCCGCGCAACTGCCGCTATTGTTTGCCGCGATGGAAGACGCCTATCCCGCCGTGCGCCGCTTTGCGCAGCAGTCTGCAAGCGTGAGCGCCGAGAAATTCGCACTGCCGCAACTGGCGGCGGCCCTGCAAGGCTTCGACTTCATCGGCACGGCCGCTGCGCGCGCGGCGTCGCTGCAAGCCATCCGCAGCGCAGCCCCTGCAACGAAGGCGTCTGGCGATCTGCTCGGTGGTCTGCTCAACCCTGACGGCAGTGCCAATGCCGCGCTGTTGAGCGCCCTGCGCGCAGAGGCCGACACCACGGCAATCAACATCGGCGAGTGATGCCCCACAACCATGGCCTACAGTAATCCCAAACCTTCGATGCCCACCAACGCTTCGCCGACTGACACTGCGGTGCGGAAAAGCCTGCGCTACGGCTTTACCGCCTTGCTGTTGTTCGTGGCTGGTGGCCTGACACTGGAGTTTCTCCACCTCATCAAGGCGCCGTGGTATCTCGAAAACCACCTGCGCCGCGAATTGTGGGTGCTGGCGCACGCGCATGGCGCGCTGTTGGCCTTGTTCAACCTGGTTTATGCGGCGCTGCTGTCGCGCATCGCGGCGGCGGTGGGTGCAGGCGTCTGGCTGCGCTGGGGTGCGGCGCTGGTGCCTGCGGGGTTCTTTTTGGGGGGCATCGGCAACAGCGAGGGCGATCCCTCCTTGCTGATTGTGCTCACGCCGCTCGGCGCGCTGGCGGTGCTGATCGCACTCGTGCTCTGCGTGAAAGCGGCTTGGACCAGGCTCTGAAGTCGCTCCTAGGGCAGGCAAACATCTTCAGGTTTGCCACCCTGCGAGTGGCGCTGTGCCTCAGCGGCCACAGACCGCGTAATCCTCACGCCGCCGCTCGATCTCGACCCCCACCGTTTTCGCCGCGGGCACCGCGCCCGGCTTGCTCACGGTGAGGCGCAGGCTGGTGATGGGAAACAGCTCGAACAGGCGGCGCGACGCCGTCTCGGCAAAGGTTTCCAGCAGCTGAAACTGCTGCTCGTCCACGAGGGCGAGCAGGGTGGTGCAGACGGCGTGGTAGTCCAGCGCATTGCGAATGTTGTCACTCGCCGCCGCCTCGCGGGTATCGCAGCCCAGATCGAGATCGAGAATCAGCGGCCTGCGGATGTGGTGCTCCCAGGCATTGACCCCGATATGGGTCTGGATTTCGAGGGCGCGGATGAAGACTTTGTCCATGCTTTTGAAAAGCGGTGAGGGGGACAGAAAGATGGGGCGAGTCTACGCGCTGACCGCCTGCAACTCCGTCAGCGGCCATCGTGCGCGCGTCGGGAAACCTTGCACCGCAGGTAGCCCCTCACTCCGGCGCATCCAGCCGGCGTAGGCAATCATCGCGGCGTTATCGGTGCAGAAATCCTTTCTGGGGAAAAAGACCTGGCCTTTGCGTTTCGCCGCCAGCACATTCAGCCGCTCCCGCAGGCGCAGGTTGGCACCCACGCCGCCTGCGACCACCAAGGTGCGGTGGCCGGTGGCATCCAGCGCACGGGCGCACTTGATGGCGAGGGTTTCGGTCACCGCATCCTCGAAGCCGCGTGCAAGATCGGCCCTGGTCTGTGCATTGGCGTCGCGCGGCAGGGCTGTGAGTACCGCCGTCTTGAGGCCCGAAAAACTGAAATCGAGACCGGGGCGATCAGTCATCGGGCGCGGAAACCTGAATACACCTGCGCGGCCAAGTTCGGCCAGACGCGCCAGCTCGGGGCCGCCGGGATAGGGCAGGCCCAGCAGCTTGGCAGTCTTGTCGAAGGCCTCGCCCACGGCATCGTCCAGGCTCTCGCCCAGCAGTGTGTACTGGCCAATGCCCTGCACTTCCACCAGCAGCGTATGGCCGCCGGAAACCAGCAGGGCGACGAAGGGAAAGGCGGGTGCAGGCATCTCCAGCATCGGGGCCAGCAGATGGCCTTCCATGTGGTGGATACCAATCAGGGGCACATCGAGTGCCGCAGCCAGTCCTGCCGCCGCCGCCGCGCCCACCATGAGTGCGCCGATCAAGCCTGGGCCTGCGGTGTAGGCAATGCCGCCGAGGTCGGCTGGTTTCAAACCAGCTTCGGTCAGCACGGCGCGGGTCAGCGGTAGGATGCGGCTGACATGGTCGCGCGAGGCGAGCTCAGGCACCACGCCGCCGTATTCGGCGTGCAGTTTGATCTGTGAATGTAGAGTGTGCGCGATGAGGCCCGCAGCCCCATAAAGTGCGACGGCGGTTTCGTCGCAGGAGGTCTCCAAGGCCAGCACGGGGCGATCATCAAGGGCAGCAGTCATGTCCCATTGTCGCAAGCACGACGGGCGTGCGCTTTGCGCCGGCCAAAAAATACGCATAGAATCGCGGCCCTTTCGTCCCGACGGCTAAGTCGAGACACCACGCAACGACGTCCCGCTTGGGCGTCCCAACCCTTAAGAGTCGAGTAGCCCATGCCTGAAGTCCGCGTCCGCGACAACGAACCGTTTGAAGTGGCTGTCCGCCGTTTCAAGCGCACCTGTGAAAAAGCCGGTGTGCTTACCGATGTCCGCAAGAAAGAGTTTTTCGAAAAGCCGAGCATGGAGCGCAAGCGCAAGCGCGCTGCCGCCGTGAAGCGTCAGGAAAAGAAGGTGCTGCGCGAGACGGCCCGCCAGACCCGCATGTATTGATTGGTTTGTTGTTGCCAAAAAGCCTGCGCTGGCAACAGACGCAGGCTTTTTTGTTTTCCACGGAGTGAGTGATGACTGATTTGAAGACCCGCATTACCGAAGACGTCAAGACCGCCATGAAGGCGGGCGAAAAGGATCGCGTCTCGCTGTTGCGCATGCTGACTGCTGAGCTGAAGCAGCGCGAAGTGGTGGAGCAGATCGAGCTGACCGATGCTGCTGTGATCACGGCGATCGAGAAAATGCTCAAGCAGCGCAAGGATTCCGAAAGCCAGTTCCGTGCCGCAGGCCGGGCCGAGCTGGCCGACAAGGAGGCCGGTGAAATCACCCTGTTGATGACCTACCTGCCCGCGCAGCTCAGCGATGCCGAACTGGACGGCATACTCACCGCCACCATTGCCGAAACCGGCGCTGCGGGTCCCAAGGACATGGGCAAGGTGATGGCTGCGATCAAGCCCAAGGTGGCGGGCAAGACCGACATGGGCGCGCTTTCGGCGAAGATCAAGGCCAAGCTGGCCTAAATGACGTTGTCATTCCCGCGGCGGGTTCCCATGAAAATCTTCGATTTTCCTGGGTGCCCGTAGGCGGGAATCCACCTCCGATTGCGTCGTGCGGCAAAGGCCAACTGGATTCCCGCCTGCGCGGGAATGACAATCCAAAACATGGCCGGCCGCATTCCCGATAGCTTCATCCAAGACTTGCTCGCACGCACCGACATCGTCGAGGTGATCGGGCTCAGGGTGGAACTGAAGCGCGCGGGCAAGGAGTTCAAGGGCCTCTCGCCGTTCTCCAACGAGAAATCGCCCTCGTTTTTCGTCTCGCCTGCCAAGCAGATGTTCTTCGATTTCTCGTCGGGCAAGAACGGCACCGTCATCAGCTTTTTGATGGACTACGACCGCCTGAGCTTCGTCGAGGCGGTGGAAGAGCTGGCGCAGAAAGCAGGTGTCGAAGTGCCGCGCGAAGGCGGCGGATTCGATCAGCGATTGGTACTTGAAGGGCCGCTGGATGCGCTTGCTGCAGCCGAGCGATTCTTCAAGGAGCAACTTAAAAAATCCGAGCCCGCCAAAGAGTATTTGAAGAAGCGCGGCGTCAATGGCGAGACCGCCAAGACTTTCGGCATCGGTCTCGCCCCCGAATCCTGGGATGCGCTGACACGGCTGTTCCCGGATCCGCGCCATGCGCTTGATGCAGGCTTGCTGATCGAGCGCGAAGGGCGTGAGGGCCGTCCGGGGCACTCCCCGGACAAAAATGCTTACGACCGCTTTCGCAACCGCATCATGTTCCCCATCCGCGACACACGCGGGCGGGTGATCGGCTTCGGTGGCCGTACGCTCGCCAACGACCCGGCCAAATACCTCAACTCGCCAGAAACCCCCTTGTTCCATAAGGGTCGCAACCTCTACGGGCTGTATGAGGCCAAGCAATCGGCCAAGTCCGCTTTGCCTTACTTGATCGTGGTCGAGGGCTACATGGATGTGGTGATGCTCGCCCAGCACGGCGTGCGCGAGGCCGTCGCCACGCTCGGCACCGCCACCACACGCGAACATCTGACGCTGCTGTTCAAGCAGACCAGCAAGGTGGTGTTCTGCTTCGATGGTGATCGCGCCGGGCGTAGCGCCGCATGGCGGGCGCTGGAGCAGGCTTTGCCCGAAATACACGGCACCCGCGAATGCCGATTCCTGTTTTTGCCTGACGGTCACGATCCCGATACCTATGTGCAGCAGATCGGCGCTGAAGCGTTCCGGTTGCTGGTCGATAAGGCCGAACCTCTGACAGCCTTCTTGCTGGCCGAACTTGGCAAGCAGGCGGACCTTGAGACGCTGGAAGGCCGCGCCAAGCTGGCCGCGCTCGCCAAGCCGCATCTCGCCAAGCTGCCGGAAGGCCCCTTGCGCAGCCTGCTCACCGATGAACTTTCGCGGATCACGCGCTTGAAGCGCAGCGAGGTCGAGGCGCTCGCGCCGGTAGCAGCCGAAGACGATCCCGCCAATGCTCAGTCTGTGCCGCTTGCCGGCAAGGCCGACCCTGCCGCCAAGCTGCCACGCCGCGCCCTGCGCATCCTGCTCGAAGAACCGCATCTGGCGGCGAAAGCCGAGCACATCACGCAGGTCGCGCAAGCGCCGCTACCCGGTGCGGCGGCGCTGGTGGAGGCCATCGAGTTCTTTCAGGAGCACCCCAATTACCGGGCTGCGCAGCTGGAGCACGCATGGACTGGCACGCCCAAAGGTGTGGCTCTCTCAAGGCTCGCCGCCGAGCCGCTCGACATCGAAGGCGATGCGCTTCAAACCCAATTCCTGAGCGTGCTGAAAACCCTGCGCGAGCGGGCAGTGAAGGCGCAGTTCGACGCCTTGATGCAACGCGAGGGTCTGAGTGCGGCCGAGCAGCAGGAGGCGTTGGCCTTGCAGTCCGAAATTCAGGCCATACGATTTGGTGCGGGCTGAAGAAACCTGGCCAAGTTGAGCAAACGCCCGATAAACGGCGCAAAAAACAACTCTGCCCCACTCGATTCCGGGCAAAAAGCCCTCACAACCATTAAACTGTACGGTTCCCGCCGGTGCCATCTAGTGCGCCGCCCGCAAAAGTTATGAATTGAATCATGAGCAAAGCCGCCAAAGCCGTCCCCAAAGTTTCCAAAGCCAGCAAGGTCATCAAGGCCGCTGACCAGCAGAGCCAGATCAAGAAGCTGATTGCCTTCGGTAAAGAAAAAGGCTTCCTCACCTACGCCGAGGTCTCCGATCATCTGGTCGATCTGAGCGATGCCGAGCAGATCGACGACGTGATCGTGATGATCCAGGGCATGGGCATCCAGGTGCATGACGAAGCGCCCGATACCGATACCCAACTGTTCACCGAGCCGACAGTGGTTGCGGCGGAAGACGACGAGGAGGCTGCTGAAGAAGCCGCTGCCACGCTCGCCGCATTGGACGATCAGTTTGGCCGCACCACCGACCCGGTGCGCATGTACATGCGCGAGATGGGTGCGGTGGAGCTGCTTGACCGCGAGGGCGAAATCCGCATCGCCAAGCGCATCGAGGAGGGTCTGAACGAGGCCATGTACGCGATGGCCCAGTACCCGGAAACGGTGGCGATCCTGCTCGAAGCCTACGACCAGGCGCGCGAAGGCAAGAAGCGCCTCGCCGAAGTGGTGGTCGGTTTCTTCGACCCCAATGCGCCGATCATCCCGCCCGAAGCGGTGGCGGCGATTGTCGAGGTGGAGGCTGCTGAAGGCGCGGTTGAAGGCGACGAGGACGAGGAGAAAGTCGATACCGGCCCTGATCCCGTGCTGTGTGCCGAGAACTTCGGCGAACTGCAAAAGCTGTTCGACAAGGCTTGGACCGCGCTGGAAAAAATCGGCTCCGGCGACAAGAAAACCGAGAAGCTGCGCGCAGCGCTCGCCGACCACCTGATGACCTTCCGCCTGTCACCGAAGATCGTCGACGAGATCACCAACAATCTGCGCGACAAGATCGACCAAGTGCGCAGCATCGAACGCGGCATCATGAAGATCTGCGTGCTCGAAGCGGGCATGGACAAATCCGAGTTCCTGCAACGCTACCGCGATGCGGGGCCGACCGATCTGGATTGGATCGACAAGGCCATCACTGCCAAGCGCAAGTACTCGGCCACACTCAAGACCAAGCGCGAAGACATCGCCAAGATGCAGGAGGCCCTGCACACGATGGAGGGTGACAACCTCATCACGGTCGATGAGATCAAGGACATCTACCGCCGCATGACCGTGGGCGAGGCCAAGGCCCGCCGCGCGAAGAAGGAAATGGTCGAGGCCAACTTGCGCCTCGTCATCTCCATCGCCAAGAAGTACACCAACCGTGGCTTGCAGTTCCTCGATCTCATCCAGGAAGGCAACATCGGCCTGATGAAGGCGGTGGACAAGTTCGAGCACCGTCGCGGCTTCAAGTTCTCGACCTACGCCACCTGGTGGATTCGCCAGGCCATCACCCGCAGCATTGCCGATCAGGCGCGCACGATTCGTATTCCGGTGCACATGATCGAGACGATCAACAAGCTCAACCGCATCTCGCGCACGATGATCCAGGAAATGGGCCGCGAGCCGACGCCGGAAGAACTCGCCGTGCGCATGGAAATGCCGGAAGACAAGATCCGCAAGGTGATGAAGATCGCCAAGGAGCCGATCTCGATGGAGACACCCATCGGCGACGACGAGGACTCGCACCTCGGTGATTTCATCCCGGACGATCAGGCCGTCTCGCCGCTGGAAACCGCCACGGCGGTGTCGCTGGCCGAGGCCACACACGAGATTCTCGCCAGCCTGACGCCACGCGAGGCCAAGGTGCTGCGCATGCGCTTTGGCATCGACATGACCACCGACCACACGCTGGAAGAAGTCGGCAAGCAGTTTGATGTCACCCGCGAACGCATCCGCCAGATCGAGGCCAAGGCGCTGCGTAAATTGCGGCACCCAAGCCGCGCCAACTACTTGCGTTCGTTCCTGGATGAGTGAGCCATTTGATCGCAGCGCCGCGTAGCAGCGCCGATCAAATGGCTGTGTGCGAACAGCTGCTGGATATTGGTGGCCGGCCACCACACGCTCAGGTGCGGAAGTAACTCTCCACCACCGCATCATCGACCAGCCCCAGACCGATCTGGATTTCATCCATGAACAGCGCGATGCCATCGGGTTGTTCGAGCAGGGCTTCGATGTTGGCATCGAGCACCAGTGCCTTGGTGCGTTCCAGCGCACGCTCCACTTTGCGGCTGGGCGGCAGGAACGGTAGCGCGGAACCCACCATCGACAGGCAGAAGGTGACGCTGCGCGGAAACTGGCGGTTTTGCAGCAGGAAGCGCAGCACATTGGGACCGTTGACGCGGGTGCGAACATGGCGGCGATACATCTGGTACGCCGTCAGCGACTTGAGCACGCTCATCCATTGGATGTTGTCGAAGGGCGTGAGCGCGGCATCGGCGACGAACAGGCGGGACGAGCGCACATCGAGGATGCGCGTGGTCATGTCGGCCTGTTCCAGATTGGTGCCGATGCGCAGAAACTGGAAGCCGACATCGCGGCTCATGTTGCTGGTGAGCACCCCAACCAGCAGCATCGCACCGTTGATCACGCCCTGCAGAAAATCCTGCCGCCTTGCGCGCGAGACACTGCGCTCGCCACGATCCTGCACGAACAGGAAGAGATCGTTCAAGCGCTCCCAGGCCTCGCGTGGCATGCAATCGCGCGAAACGCGGGCGATGTCGCGGGCAAAGCTCAGGCTGGAAAAAATCGCACCTGGATTGCGCTCGTCCACCATCAGGAAACGCACCACGTTGTCTTCGGTCGGCTCCATGCCGGTAGTCTTGAACAGGCCATCGGCACCGGCGATTTCGAGCAGTGGCAACCAGCCGACGGTGAGATTGCGCGGCAGGTCAAGCAAGAGGTTGGCATGGACGTTGATGAGGCGCGCGGTGTTCTCCGCCCGCTGCAGGTAGCGACCAAACCAGTAGAGATTGTCAGCGACGCGGGAGAGCATGGTTATTGGCCCCCCTGTTGCTGCGAGGATCGCCGCGATGCCTGCTGCTGTTGCTGCGCCTGCGGGGCTTCGGCATCGAGATCGACGATCCAGGTGTCCTTGCTGCCACCGCCCTGCGAGCTGTTGACGACGAGCGAGCCTTTCACCATCGCCACCCGCGTCAGGCCGCCTGTGGTGACATAGGCATCGCCATCCGGCTTGCTGAGGATGAAGGGACGCAGATCGAGATGGCGCGGCTGCACGCCCTCGTCGGTGATGGTGGGTGCAACCGACAAGGCGAGCGTGGGTTGCGCCATGTAGTTGCGCGGGTTTTTCTCGATCAGCTCGCGGAACTTCTCCCGCTCCTGGGGTGTGGCGCGCGGGCCGATCAACATGCCGTAGCCACCGGATTCGTTGGCGGGCTTCACCACCAGCTTGTCGAGGTTGGCGAGCACATGCTTGCGCTGCTTCTCGTCCATGCACAGAAAACTCGGCACGTTGGGCAGGATGGGGTCTTCGCCCAGGTAGTACTTGATCATCGCGGGCACGTAGGCATAAACGACCTTGTCGTCCGCCACCCCTGCACCCGGCGCGTTGGCGAGTGCGACTTTGCCGTTTTTCCAGGCGCGCATCAGCCCCGGCACGCCGAGTATGGAGTCGGGGCGGAACACTTCAGGGTCGAGAAACAGATCATCGACGCGACGATAGATCACATCGACGCGCTTCAGGCCGTGGATGGTGCGCATGTGGACGCAGTCCTGCTCATCCACCATCAGATCCGGGCCTTCCACCAGCTCCACGCCCATCTGCTGGGCGAGATAGGCGTGCTCGAAATAGGCGCTGTTGTAGATGCCGGGGGTGAGCAGCACCACCGTCGGCGTGTCGAGCGGACGCGGCGAGAGGGCAGCCAGCATGTCGAACAACTGTGCCGGATAGTCATCCACCGGCCGGATGGCGGTGGTCTCGAAAATCTCCGGCCAGATACGCTTGGTGACCAGTCGATTTTCCAGCATGTAGCTGACACCGCTCGGCACGCGCAGATTGTCTTCCAGCACATATAAGGTGCCATCGCCGTCGCGCACCAGGTCGCTGCCGCAGATGTGCGACCAGATGCCGCCAGCGGGTTTCATGCCCACGCACTGCGAACGGAAGTTGGCAGAATCCGCCAGTACTTCAGCCGGCACCACGCCGTCCTTGATGATTTTGCGCGCGCCGTAAATGTCCTGAATGAAGTGGTTGAGCGCGGTAGTGCGCTGCTTCAAGCCCCGCTCGGTGCGTTCCCACTCCCTGGCCGGGATGACGCGGGGAATGATGTCGAACGGCCAGGCGCGATCAACATTCTTGCCCTCGGTGTAGACCGTGAAGGTAACACCCATCACCTTGATGGCCAGGTCTGCGGCGAGTCGCCGCTCGCCCAGGTCTTTTTGCGAGAGCGCCCCCAGATAGGCGAACAGCCGCTCGGCACCTGCGCGGGGCCTGCCATTCGCATCCAGCATTTCATCGAAATGGGATTTGCTGTCGTATTCGCGCCATTCTACGGGCATGTGCTCTATTTCCAGTGCGCTGTTGGCAGTGCTTTTTTGGAGTTTTGAAACGCTAACACGCTGCCTCGCAAAACGCAGGCCATGGGTCGGTATTGCTGCACCGCGATGGTAGACTGACGCATCGCCGACTGAACCCACAATGGCCCGCACCACCGCCGCACTCGAACTCAAAGGCCGGATGCTCTCGGCCACCCGCATCCGGGTGCTGGATGCTGCCCCGGACGCCATCGCCAGCCATCTGGCCGATCTCAAGCGCCAGATGCCGCAAGCACTCAAGGGCATGGTTGCGGTGCTCGAATCCGATTTGCCGCTGGACTTGCCCGCCCTGCTCGCCGCCCTGCGCGAGGCGGGCATCCAGCCCGTTGGCGTGGCCGATGGCGCGCTGACTGCCGCAGCGGTGAAAGCCGGACTGGCCGTGCTGCCCAAGGACACGCGCCCGCGCGCCGCCGAGCCAGCGCCTGCCCCTGCTGCACCCGCCCCAACCACCGCACAGGAAGCCTCGCGTCGGAGCACCCGCGTCATCACCGAGCCGGTGCGCTCCGGCCAGCAGATTTATGCCGAGGATGCTGATCTCGTCGTGCTCAGCGCCGTCAGCCCTGGCGCCGAGGTGATCGCCGACGGCTGCGTGCATGTCTACGGCCCGCTGCGTGGCCGCGCACTTGCCGGTGCGCGGGGCGACGACAAGGCCCGCGTGTTTGCGCGTCGCTTTGAAGCCGAGCTGGTCGCCATCGCCGGCGTCTATGCCGTCGCCGATCAGATCAAGAACGCCAAAAACGGCGAGGCCACGCAGGCCTATTTGCAACACGGCAAGCTCGTCATCGAGCCGCTCCACTGATTCGCAGCACTTTTACAGGGAAGAACCGCATGGCCAAGATCATCGTCACCACCTCAGGCAAGGGCGGCGTCGGCAAAACCACAACCAGTGCCAGTTTTTCCACCGGGCTGGCTGCCCGTGGCAAGAAGGTCGCCGTCATCGATTTCGATGTCGGCCTGCGCAACCTCGATCTCATCATGGGCTGCGAGCGGCGCGTGGTGTTCGACTTCGTCAACGTCCTGCAGGGTGAAGCCAACCTCAGGCAGGCACTGATCCGCGACAAGACCTACGAGAACCTCTCCATCCTCGCCGCCAGCCAGACGCGCGACAAGGATGCGCTCACCCTCGAAGGGGTCGAGAAGGTGCTCAATGATCTCGTTGCCGAGGGCTTCGAGTACATCATCTGCGACTCGCCAGCCGGTATCGAGAAGGGTGCGCACCATGCCATGTATTTTGCCGACGAGGCGCTCATCGTCACCAACCCCGAAGTCTCCTCGGTGCGTGACAGCGACCGCGTGCTGGGCCTCCTGCAGGCCAAGACCCGCAATGCCGAGAAGGGCATCAAGGTCAAGGAGCATCTGGTGCTGACCCGCTACAACCCCGAGCGGGTCGAGCGTGGCGAAATGCTGTCGGTGAAGGACGTGCAGGACATCCTCGCCATCCCGCTGCTCGGCGTGATCCCCGAAAGCCCGACAGTGCTGACCTCATCCAACTCCGGCGTGCCGGTGATTGCTGATGCCATGAGTGCGGCAGGTCAGGCTTATACCGATCTGGTGTCACGCTTCCTCGGCGAGGACAAGCCGCACCGTTTCATGCATGTCGAGAAGAAGGGCTTTTTCAACAAGCTCTTCGGCGGTTGATAGGAGACTCGTCATGGACTTGATGGGCTTTTTCCGCACCAAGAAACCCGCCAGTGCCGCGACCGCACGCGACCGTCTGATGGTGGCCGTCGCTTGGCAACGCGATCAGGATGGCCGCAATGCCACGAGCCGCGACGGGGGCCCGAGCTACCTGCCGCAGATGCGAGACGAGATCCTTTCCGTCATCCGCAAGTATGTGCAGGTGGCCGACTCGGCGGTGAAGGTGAACGTGCAGCACGAGGATGGACTCGACGTGTTGGAGATGAACATCACACTGCCGGATGCGAAGACGGCCTGAGCTCACTGCATCGCATAACAAAAAAGCGGCCTGCGGGCCGCTTTTTTGTTATGAAGACTCGCTTACTTGCCGCGTAACTCTTTGCGCAGGATCTTGCCGACATTGCTCTTGGGCAAGGCCTCAATGAACTCAAACGCCTTCGGCACCTTGTAGCCCGTCAGCAATTCCTTGCAGTGCTCCTTCAGTGCATCGGTGGTGAGCGCAGGGTCCTTCTTCACCACGAATACCTTCACGGCCTCGCCGGTCTTGGCGTCCGGCATGCCGATGCAGGCGCACTCGAGCACGCCGGGGTGACGCGCGACGACATCCTCGATCTCATTGGGATACACGTTGAAGCCGGAGACGAGGATCATGTCCTTCTTGCGGTCCACGATCTTGAAGTAGCCGTTCGCACTCATCACGGCCACATCGCCGGTCTTGAACAGGCCATCCTTGGTGAAGGATTTGGCATTGTCTTCCGGCTTCTTCCAGTAGCCCTGCATCACCTGCGGGCCTTTTACGCACAGCTCGCCGGGTTCGCCGACTGGCACTTCGTTCTCGTCGTCATCGCGCAGGCTGACGAAGGTGCCGGGCAGCGGCAAACCAATCGTGCCGTTCCAGTCCGGCTTGTCGAGCGGGCCGAAACAGACGCCCGGCGAGGTTTCCGACAGGCCATAGCCTTCGGTCAGCGCCTTGCCGGTCGCGGCACGCCATTTCTCGGCCACCGCCTGCTGCACGGCGGCACCACCGCCGACGGTGAACTTGAGCGGCGAGAAATCGAGATCGCTGAAGCCGGGCGTGTTTAGCAGGCCGTTGAAGAGCGTGTTCACACCCGTGAAGCTGGTGAACCGATGCTTGCCCAGCTCCTTCACGAAACCCGGCATGTCACGCGGGTTGGGAATGAGCACGTTCTTGCCGCCGACGCTAACGAACAGGAGGCAGTTCACCGTCAGTGCAAAGATGTGGTACAGCGGCAGCGCGGTGATGATGATGTCCTCGCCCTCGGCCAGCTGGCTGCCCATCCAGGCGCGCATCTGCATGAGATTGCCAACGATGTTGCCGTGCAGCAGCGTGGCACCTTTTGAGAGGCCGGTGGTGCCACCGGTGTATTGCAGAAACGCCACATCATCGTGCGTGAGGCCGACCTTGTTGTAAGGCTGTGCCTTGCCGCGTGCGAGCGCGGTGCGGAAGGGGATCGACCCCGGCATGTCCCAGGCCGGCACCATCTTCTTGACACGCTTGATGACGAAATTGGTGATCAGGCTCTTGGGGAAGGCCGCCATGTCGCCGATCTGGGTCGTCAGCACGGCTTCGATCTTGGTCTTGCTCAAGACCTCCTGCAGCGTGGTGCAGAAGTTCTCGATGATGACAATGGCTTTGGCACCACTGTCCTTGAGCTGATGCTCCAACTCACGCGGGGTGTAGAGCGGATTGACGTTGACCACCACCATACCGGCGCGCAGGATGCCGAAGATCGCCACCGGGTATTGCAGCAGGTTGGGCATCATCACTGCGACGCGATCACCCTTGTTCAACTGCAAGACGTTTTGCAGATAGCTGGCAAAGTCCTGTGAGAGGCGGTCGACATCGTCGTACGACATGGCCGTGCCCATGCATTCGAAAGCGGGCAGCTTGCGGAACTTCTCGCAGGCCTGCTCCACCACATCGGCCACCGAGCTGTAGGCGCTCAGTGCGACTTCGTGCGGCACGCCGGGGGGGTATTCCTTCAACCAGATCTTGTCGGAATAGCTCACCGTCTCTCCTCGCTTGGCCATGTTTTTTCCCATTGGGGTTTCAGTCGATTTCTTGAGCCTGGTTTCGGGGGCCGGACTTGCGCGGGCTGACGTTACCTGCAATGCGCGTCATTATTGGGAAGGCGCCGCTTTTTCGCCAGCATTCATTTCGACGCTTGACGGCTGCGGATCGCCGACCGAGGCCAGCCAGTCGCGGAACGTCGTGGTGCCCTGCGCCGCAGCGGCCTGCTCGGCGACATCCAGCCACTGCGCCACTGCCGGCATTGCGCCCGCCTCGGGCCTAGCACCACGCAGGTGTTGCCAGAGGGTGGCGAGGTCATAGCTGGCGGGGTCGCGGGCCATCAACAGGTAGGGGCCGCTCTCGGCCAGATAGCCGCCTTGGATCAGCGGTGTGGTTAGCGCCTGTGCGCCGCTTTCCGACAGGCCCAGCTCCCTGGCGAGCAGCTCGCGCGAGGCCGGAGGCTGACCCTGCAAGAATCTCAGGCCCACCTGCACCATCAGCGACAGGCCCGCCTGCTCGCGCGCACGGCCGGCATGCATCACCCGCGACAGCAAGGGGTTCATGCGCGACGGGTGCTGCACGTAATAGGCGATCTGGCAGCCGGCCAGCAGGATCAGCCAGCCGACATAGAGCCAGATCAGCACGAAGATCATGATGGCAAAGCTGGAATAGATGGCGTTGTAGTCGGTGGCCTCGGCGACGAACGCCGCGAAGGCGTAACTCAGGGTCTGCCATAACAGTCCCGCCACCATGCCGCCCATGAAGGCCGCCCTGGGCCTGACCCTTGCCTGCGGCACAAAGGCGTATAGAAAGGTGAAGACGCCGACGATCAGTAGGTACGGCAGGATCGTCGAGAACACGAACAGGAAGAAGCCGAACGGCTCGATGCGCGACATCCAGTGCGCCCATTCGCCATTGAACACCCCGGCGGTGAGGCCGAGTGCTGTGAACACCAGCGCGGGGCCGACCGTGAGCACAGCCAGATACTCGGTGAGCCGGGTGGAGATGCCGCGCGGGTTTTCCACCTGCCAGACTTCGTTGAAGGCGCCTTCCACTTTCTGGATCAGCGAAATTGCGGAATACAACAGCAGCGCTACACCCAGCGAGCCGAGCACGCCCACCTCCACCTTGGAGACGAATGTCACCACCGTGTCACTGACCTGTCTGGCTTGTGCAGGTCCTAGCCCCCTGAGCGCCTCGATCAGCACCGGTTCCAGGCTGTTGTGGACGCCCAGTGCCTTCAGCAGCGAGAAGCCCAGTGCCAGGAACGGCGTCAGCGACAGCAGCGTGGTGTAGACCAAGCTCATCGCCCACAGCGAGAGCTGGCCGCGCGCAAACACTGTGACAAGAGCATCCAGCGCCCGCAGCGCCTCCAGCCCCCAGCGGCCAAGTCGGCTGGCAGGCCGCAATGACCAGAGACGGATGCGCAGGGCCTGAAGGGTTTTGATCATGGCGGGATGCTACCTCAGCCCGAATCAGCAAGTGCTTGACAACAGTGGAAATCTGCCTGCTTGACAGCGAGAGGTGCCACTTTTATGATGCACCGCAACAAATGCTGCACTGCAACAAATGCTGCACTGCAACAAACTTCAGCAGCACCTCAGTTTCCATCTTTAAGTTTCCCTGCCACACCTACCAACGGAGTTTCGCCATGGATGTTCAGTCTCTCATCACCGAAGTCACCGGCCGCGCCGAAAAGTTCGCTGCCCAGGGCCAGGAAGTCGCCACGATTGGTTTTGACACCCTCAAGACCGCCAACAGCATCGTTGTCGAGTCTGCCAACACCATCGCCAAGACCAACGCCGACGCCGCCACCGCGCTGTTCAGCGGTGCCAAGGTCAGCTTCGAGAAAGCCACCAAGGACGGCGTGCAGGCCGTGATCGCCAACCCGGTTGCCTACATCCCCGCCACCACTCCGGCCGTCGAAGCTTTCAATGTCACCGTGCAGACCCTGCTCGACACCAAGGGCGAGCTGGTCAAGACCTTCGAGGGCGGCTACAGCACCATCGTCGCCACGCTCAATGGCGAGGCGGCTGTCGCCAAGGCAAAGAAGACCGTGAAGGCTGCTGTTGCCAAGACCGATGCCACCGCCAAGAAAGTCGTGAAATCCGCGACCAAGACAGCAAGGACGGCTGCCAAGAAGGCCTAAGTGCTGGCTTGAGGCGCGGGGGCTTCCCCGCCCGCACCTCCTTCGCGCTGCAATCCAACGGGGTCGGCTTACGCCGGCCCCGTTTTGCTTTCAGAGGTCTCATGACACTCAGACATATCAAGGCCAGTCACATGCTCAACACCGCCGTTGATGGCTTCTCTGTGCTTGTAGAGCACGAGAGCAATGCGCTGGAAAATCTCCTTGCCTCGCTGCGCGAACGCCTCGTGGTTGCCCGCAAAGCCCGCAAGCTGAGCGAACTGCTGCGCGACCAGATTGATTTGCTGCCCGATACCCAGGCGCGGCTGCGGCGCGACCATACGATCCGCAGGCAGTTGCTACTGGGTTTCAGCCACGATGTACGTGGCAGCATTGGCATTTAGCACGCTGACTGAGTGCAGCGCCCCGTCCAACAAAAAACCCGCCGTTTAGGCGGGTTTTTTGTTGGACGCCTTGCTGGATTTGGTCGTGCCGGTCTTGGCCTTGCGTCTTTTGGCAGGCGGCGCGGGTTCGGGCTCGCTGATGCGCACCTTTACCGTCGACAACAGGCGCTGCACGGCTGGCGAACTCTTCAGATTTTCGAAGTTGCCGCGCACGAACTCCGCGGCCGGACTCAGGCCATCGCTGGCCTGGCCCATCTTGTCCTTCAGGAAGCTCATCAGGTCTTCCTGCAAGCCCGCGACATCCGGCAGGCCGAGGAAGCGCCGCAGCTCCTCCGGTTTCACA
>JAKFXK010000056.1 GCA_021731445.1 Nevskiaceae bacterium
ACCCCAGCTCCCACACCCAGCGTTGCAGTGGGTGCAGCGCAGGCTGCTGAGAGCAACAGCGGCAGTGCGTCACTTGTCTACGTCATTACCTTGAGCTCCGTAACGACGGTGCCAGTCACGGTGGCTTACGCCACATCCAATGGCACCGCGACCGCTGGCAGCGATTACACCGCCGCCTCCGGCACGGCTACGATTCCTGCTGGGCAGACCACGACCAACGTGCCAGTGACGGTGAGCGGCGATTTCACCATCGAGCCTGACGAGACCTTAACGCTGACCCTGAGCAACCCGCAGAACGCAACACTGGGAACCGCCACCGGCATCGGCACCATCAGCAACGATGACGCCGCCGCCGCCGCGCCGACGGGGTTGTCAGCCGCACCCGGAAACCGCAGGGCCACAATCAGTTTCACGCCGGCGAGCGGTGGCGCGTCAGCGGTGACGAACTATCAGTACTCCACGGATGATGGCTTGACGTTTACCGCCTTCACCCCTGCCGTTACCACTTCGCCGGTCACGATCTTCGGCCTCACCAATGGCACCACTTATCAGGTCAAGCTGCAGGCGGTGGATTCTTCCGGTCCCGGAACTGCATCCAGCGCCGTAGGCGTCACGCCAGTGGCGCAGGTCGCCAGCGAGCCACGCAACCTCGTGGCCACTGCTGGTGACGCCCAGGTGTCCGTGGCCTTCGAGGCGCCGAGCGACAATGGCGGGGAGCCCATCACCAACTACGAGTATTCGACCGACAACGGCACGACATACATCCCACGCAATCCGGCGAGTGCCACTTCCCCGGTGGTGATCACCGGCTTGAACAACGGCACGGTCTATCAGATCAGGCTGCGGGCCGTGAACGCGAGAGGCAGTGGTGCGGCGTCGAACGCCGTGAGCGCGACGCCAGTCGCCAATACGGCCAGCCCGTTTGCAAACATGGGAGGCACCACGGAGCCGCTCTACACCTATCAGTGGGCACTTAAGAAGCTGACCAGCTTCTTCGCGGGCTTGGCGGGCATCAATTACACCGCCAACGACGGCAACGATCTCAACGTTGAAGCAGTGCATACCAACACCTATGCCAATCCCACTGGCGAGGTGAAGGGGCTTGGCGTCAACGTGCTGGTGCTCGACGATGGTGTCGATATCCGCAACGAGGATCTCATCGACAACGCCGATGTGACGATGACGCGCAACTTCGAGTTCGCGGCCGCCGATGCGGCTGACTCCGAGTTTGGCAAGTTCAAGGCCAGCGATGCCGCTGCGATGAAGGCCAAGGACGATCCGACGCCGGTGACCAAGGCTGCCAACGTCGAGGCCTCACACGGCACCGACGTGGCGGGGATTATTGCGGCAGCACAAAATGGCAAGGGCGTGATGGGCATTGCACCCCGCGTCAAACTGGGTGGTGCCGCCTTTCTGGCAACCGCAAATCCAGATACCACCGAGGCCTATGGTGGCGGTGTTTGGGCCAACAGGGCCGATCTCATCAATGCCTCTTTTGGCAGCAATCCATCTACACCGCCGATGTATGCCGGTGATGGCAGCAACAACACGGCCTTGCGCGGCATCGTGCCAACGGCGACCGATGCGGCACCGCTGACACTCACGGCCCAGGGCCTGCGCGCAGGCAAGGGTGCTCTGTTCATCAAGGCGACCGGCAATGAGTTTGGCGGGGTGGGGATGCGCGACTGCGAGGTTCACGGCGCGCCGCTCGCCACACCGTTCAAGAACAAGGTGAGCTGTGAACAAGCCGTCAACGACCTTGAAACGCTGGAGCCGATGACGATGAACGTCGCATCGATCAATGCAGCGGGCATGAAGTCGAGCTACTCCAATGCCAGTCCGCTGAACTGGGTGTCTGGCACTGGTGGCGAGTTTGGCAATGGCGGTTCGCATGGCCAGGACAAGGGCGGTGACGATACCGGTGGCCCGGTGATGTTCTCCACCGACCTGCGCACCCTGACCCGTGGTTATTCCCGCAACGGTGCGAGCAACTCCATCCCCTTCCACCTGGGCACGACGAAGAGCGCGCAGAACGTGGACGAGAACCCCAATGGGGACTACTCGACCATGAACGGCACCTCGGCGGCAACACCGTCGGTCACTGGGGTAGTTGCACTCATGCTGTCGGCCAACCCCAGCCTGGGCTGGCGTGACGTGCGTGAAATCCTGGCGGCGACATCGCGCAAGATGGATGTCACCTATCCAACGCGCGTCGGCAGCATCAAGCTGTTTGATTTGGTCGGCCGCGTATTCACCGCAGACGATGCGACCCCTGCCAACGCGCTGGTCGCCGATGCGACGACCGTACTGCTCGACTATGGCTGGCAAACCACGGGCGGCAAGGCAATGACCTCGGCGGGCGGGCGTGATCTGGACTACTCCACCTGGTATGGCTTTGGTCTGGCGGATGCCAAGAAAGCCGTCGAAGCTGCCAAGGCCTATGGCACAGCTGACAGCAATCTCTTGCGCACTTCGCTGACGCCAGCCGACAGTGCGGGTGTGGCGTTCAACAAGATCAACAACCTTGCCGGCCAAGCGATCCAGACGACTCCCACCCTGAGCTACGGCAAGGTGACCAAGCTGGGTGAGTTCCCCGCCACTGGTGTGGCGATCGAGCAGTTGCAGCTCAGAGTGTCTGGTGGCACGGATGCTGGCACGCAGTTCTGCATCGGCAGTGTCGGGTTTGCGGTGAAATCGCCCGATGGCAGGGTCTCGCTGCTCTCGACCCCGCTCAACACCTTCTACAGCGACGCCAACAAGGTTGGAGCTGACTTCAAGCCAGTGGCCACTTCTGCAATGAACTACACCTTGGGCAGCTATGCGTTCTATGGCTCTGCTCCGGCAGCCGCAGGCAAGTTCGAGGTGTTCGCCATCACCACAAGACCCACGACCGGAACGGCGACGGAGGATCGCAGCCGCTGCGGCACGGTGGGCAGTCAGGGGGTTGGATTCGACAACGTGCAAACCAACCTCGTCGTGGAGTACCGCATCCTGCCGCGTGTGCTGTTGCGCAAAAACAATACGGCTGCCCCTGTTGGCCCCTGAACACGCCAAGCCATCCCAAGGACTCTTCAACATCTAGGTGATCAATATGAAACTCATTAAAATTCTTGGTCTCAGCGCATTGCTGATGCCTGCGCTGCTGGGTGTGGCGCAGGCGGCGGCACTGGAGATTGGGCAGCGCCTGTCACCCCAGCAGATCAAGGCACTGGCAACGCAGACCATGACCGTGGGTGGGCAAAAACTGAAAGTGCTGACGGCCAGCAGTCCCAAGGCAGGCAGCAATTCGACTCAGCCGACCACGATGGTCATCAATACTCTGGGTGCCGTCGGTGAGAGCCGCAACGAGGTGCTGGTGTCGCAGGTCAGCACCGCAGTGGTGCGCAGCGCAGTCAGCCGCCTGGGACTTTCCACGGTGTCAGCCCATTACTACGACCATACCGGCATCACAGCACTGCGCTTTGCGAGCTTTGACCAGACGGTATGGGCACGGGACCAGCTGGCGCAGCGTTTGCCACAGGCTGTTGTCGCGGTGCCTGTGCAGTACGCCGTATCGAAACCACGCTGATTTCAGCTATTGAAGAAGGGTGCGGGGGCTTGGCCACCGCACCCTTTTTTGTGGCCCGCAGGTTTTGCGGACCGCCGCAGTGCAAGGGGGGCGCTATTCCCGCGATGGGTTAACCCCATCGTCGAAGGTCTTCCGTTTAAGTGATGGCAAGCTGGTTTGGCTTGCCTACTTTTGGAGGCTGCCATGCCCAACTTTCGCCTTACCGCCATCGCCTTCGCGGTGCTCACTTTCAGCGCCTGCTCCACCACGCCGATACCGCAACGCGGGCCCGGGACAGTACCGCCGTCAGAGCAGTCTGCTGTCCCGGTGCCGGATGTCCTCGTCGAAGTACCCGCGCCGTTGCCGTCGCCATCGCCTCCTCCATATCAAGCGGCCCTTGCCCGCGATGAGGCAGTGGCTTCCGTCGATGCGCTAAAGCAAAGCCGCACCGAGAGCCGCCGCGATAATTTGGCAGCCATGGTCAAGGCTGCACCCGCTACAGGCGTGGCTTATGCGATGGCACCGGCCCCGATTTCGCAGCCTGCGGATCGTGAAAACTACGCGCACCTCAGCGACAACCCCATCCATCGCGCGGCCGAGCAGCCGGTCTCCACCTTCAGCATCGATGTCGATACCGGTAGCTACAGCAATGTGCGGCGCTTCCTCAATCAGGGCCAGTTGCCGCCGACCGATGCGGTGCGGGTGGAGGAACTCATCAACTACTTCACGCTCGCCGACGCGCCCGCGAAGTCGCTCGACACGCCGTTTGCCGTGCACACCGAAGTCGCCACCACGCCCTGGAATGCGAAGACCAAGCTATTGCGCGTCGGCATCAAGGGCTACGCGCCGACGGGGCCGACGCCGCCGTCCAATCTGGTCTTTCTCGTCGATGTCTCAGGCTCGATGAACAGCCCCGAGCGGCTGCCGCTGGTCAAGTCCTCGCTGAAGCTGCTGGTCAAGCAGCTGAGTCCGAAGGACCGCATCAGCCTCGTCACCTATGCGGGCTCCACCGCCGTGGTGCTGGAGCCGACGCCGGGCGATCAGCGCGCCACCATCGAGCAGGCGATCGACCGCCTCGGCGCCGGTGGCAGCACGGCGGGCGGGGCGGGCATCCAGCTCGCCTACCAGCAGGCCGAGAAGGCTTTCATCAAAGGCGGCAACAACCGCATCCTGCTGGCGACCGATGGTGACTTCAACGTCGGCGTGACGCGCTTCGAGACGCTGATCGACATGGTCCAGGAGAAGCGCAAGACCGGCGTAGCACTTACCACCCTGGGCTACGGCACCAACAATTACAACGAGCATCTGATGGAGCAGCTCGCCGATAGCGGCGATGGCAACTACAGCTACATCGACAGCTTGCAGGAGGCGCAGAAAGTGCTGGTCGCGCAGCGCAGTGCGACGCTGCTGACGATTGCGCGCGACGTGAAGATCCAGGTCGAGTTCAACCCCGCGCAGGTCGCCGAGTACCGCCTGATCGGCTATGAGAACCGTGCGCTCAAGCGCGAAGACTTCAGCAACGACCAGATCGATGCCGGTGACATCGGTGCCGGGCATTCGGTCACGGCGCTGTATGAAGTGGCACTGGTGGGCGAGGGCGGCGAACGCAACGAGCCGCTGCGCTACGGCAGCGAGGCCAGGCCGGCCGCCAAGGGCGAAGAACTGGCGTTCGTTCGCCTGCGCTACAAGCGCCCCGGGCAGGACAAAAGCCGTCTCATCGAGCAGCCGGTGCGCGCGGGCAGCGCGGTCGCGTTCTCCCAGGCCAGCGACGCGCTGCGTCTGACGGCAGCCGTCGCGGCCTTCGGCCAGAAACTAAAAGGCGGCACCTACACGGGCGATTTCGGTTACGAGCAGATTGCGGCGCTCGCCAAGTCGGCGCGTGCGGTGGACGAGAGCGAATCGGTCGGCGAGTTCGTGCAGCTGGTGGGCTTGGCACAGGGCTTGACCGCCTCCGCTACTCCGCCCACGACGCTCAGCGTCGCCGAGTAGCGGTGTGCAGGCCGCGAGGGTCGATGCACTTGGCGCCACGCGCCGGGTCGTCGATCATCGCGGCATGGCTGCCGCCCTCCCTGAGCCGACCGACGAGACGCTGATGCTGCGCTATGCCGCCGGTGAAGCTGCTGCTTTCGCGCCCCTGTATGCGCGGCACAAGGATGGTGTCTGGCGCTATCTCCTGCGCGGCAGCCACAACGAGGCCTCAACCGCCGAGTTGTTTCAAGACGTGTGGGCCAGCGTGGTCAGGTCGCGTCACCGCTACCAGCCCACCGCACGCTTTGCGACCTGGCTGTATCGGCTTGCGCACAATCGCCTGGTCGATCACTGGCGCGCGGCCAAGCCACACGACGAACTGGATGAGGAGGCGCAGCAACTCGCCAGCCACGAACACGAAGCACCGGCGGCGAGAGCAGTGCAGTCCGAGCAGGGCGCACGGCTGATTGCCGCGCTCACGGCGCTCGCACCCGAGCAGCGCGAGGCCTTTCTGCTGCAAGCCGAAGGTGGCCTGTCGCTCGAAGAGATTGCGACGACGCAGGGCGTGGGCCGCGAGACGGTGAAGAGCCGCCTGCGCTACGCCCTGGTCAAACTCAGAAAGGAGCTTGCCGATGTCTGGCCCTGAGTCGAACAAGCCGGATGACCAGTTGCTCGACGAGTTCCTCGCCGGGCAGGGGGCGGTGCGCGAAACCTATCGCGCGGCGGCGCAGGAGCGGGCACCGGCACATCTCGATGACGGCATCCTGCAAACCGCACAGACCGCGATGCGGCAACCGAGAGCGGTGCGCCGCCCGCGCTGGCAGACACCCGTCGCCGCTGCGGCGGTGATGGTGCTCAGCTTCGGTGTGTTCCTGCAGGTGCAGCGTGATCCGGTGTCGCAGCAGCAGGCCCTGGAGCGCCCGGTGGCAGCAACTGCCCCAGCAGCGCCCGCAGCCGCGAATACCGTGCAGGCGCCGGAGGCGAATATGGCCGATGCGCCACCCGAGGCCGTAGCGCCACGGGAGGCTGCTCAGGCAAAGCCAAAGCCCTTCCCGGCGGTGCCGGAAAAGAAGAGCAAGCCTGCCGTACTGGCAAGGCCTACGGAACAGCGCCGCGATGCGTCCATGCCGGTGCCCCCCCCGTCACCGCCGCCGCCCGCAACCGAGATGAGCATCGATGCCGCACCCGCGCTTGCGGCAGCGGCTTCGTCCATGCCGGAGGAACGCGCGAAAGTCGAAGCGATGGCCGACGCAAGGGAGAGCGAGATGCGCAGCGCGCGCGCGGCCGACTCATCGCGGGCAGCGGCTGGCGCAGGAATGGAGAGCCGCTTACAGGCCGCGAGCCCGCAGAGAGAGTCGGTGATGGGCAAATCTCTGCGCGCCCCTTCGGCGACGCAGTTCATGGCAGCGCCACAGGGCGGCGCTGCCGAGGCTGCGATCGAGCAATGGGCCGCGAGTTGCCAGCTGCCGTCGGTGTTTCCGCAGGGTGGCTTGCAGTGGCGAGGCCTCGAAGTGCGCGGCTGGTCGGCCGGGGCCGATGCAGAGCGGCGCATCGCCACCCTGCGTTTCGCGTCCGTCGTGAAACGTGGCGAGATCGTCGCGGCGCTCGGGCCGCTGGCGGCAAGAACCGAGTTCAGCCGCAGCGATTGCGCGACGCCGGTGGTGCGCGAGTTGCGTGAAGAGGCCGGCTGGGCGCTGGTCTGTGAGTGCACGGATCCCTGAAAGATCCCTGAAAGGTTAGTGACCCGCTCTATCGCACGATCTGCGTGGGATCGCCGAGCGTGCGGTTGAGCGCGACGGCCTCGCGAGCGAGGCGTCGCACGATCCTCGCGTCGATGCTGTCGCCCTCACGCAGTTCCAGCGTCGCCATCTCGTACTTGCCGCCGGGCTTGAGCCGCGGCTCGATCTCTCGCAACCGCTGCCCCCGCCAGAAGCCGAACAGCACGCGCTTTTCTTCAGCGCGGATCAGCAGCACCGGGCCGTTCGCGGAATAGACGAGGTGGCCCCACTTGATGACCTCGTCCAGCGTGGTGGCAGTGCGCACCGTGTTGCGCAGCGCCTCAATACACTCGCGCTGCCAGCCGCCGAGGCCTTCGACGTAGGCCTCGGGGTTGGCGGCAGCGACGGCCTTCTTCATCCGCGACTGGCGCTCACGAAGGTTTGTGTCCGAGCGCGCGCGCCGGCAGCATCAGCAAGGCCTGCAGGAAACTGAAGACACCCTCCACCGCAAAACCCAGCAGGCGGAACGGCAACAGCAGCAACCAGACGATGGGGTAGAGGAGGAGTGCCAGCAGGGCCAGCGGCCAGCACACCACGAACAGCAGCAGCCAGAGCAGGAAGCCGACCATGGTTCAGGCCTTTGGCGGCTTGCCGTTGTCGGCGAGCTTGTCGATCTCGCGGCGCAGGGCGTCGTCCTTGTTGAGCGCGGCGTCCTCGAGTTTGCGCAGACGTTCGTCGAGGCGCATGAAGCGTTCCTTGATGTCGCGCATGGAACTGCTCGCGGTCTCGGTGCTGGCGGTGGTGCCCGCAGCGCGTGCGGCAGCGAGCGGCATGTCGCTCCACTTCGGACGGCTGGGGTTGGAGAGCTCGCCTTCCTCCATCACGTACCAGAGCACGCCATAGACAAGCAGCACTGGCCAGGCAGTGGTGAGCAGGGCAATGGCGACGACGATGACGCGCACCCACTGCACCTTCCAGTCGAAGTAGTCGGCGATGCCACGGCAGACGCCGGCGATCCAGCCATCGCGCGGGTAGCGTTGCATCTCGGAGAGAAAGCCGGTGCGGAACTTGGGTGTTGTGGTGGTGTTGCTCATGAGCGTCTCCAGCGGGGGTTTTCAGCGTCCATCAGGGTTTCGACGGCATCGAGGCGGTGCTCGATGCGTTCGGCGAGGCGAGCGAGTTCAGCAAGGTCTTCGTAGGCGGCCGGCCGCACCGGCGCGACCACCGGTGGCGGGGCGAGGTGCCGGGAGCGTGAGCGGTAGTGCAGGAATAGCCAGATCGGCAATACGAACAGCACGAACAGAATCAGGCCAGCACCCACGGTGCCAGCGACCACGATGGCGACATCCGGAATGTCGGAAGAGATTTGCACCGCTCCATGTGCGGCGTCTGGCAGCTTGTCGATATTGATTTCCACGGTTCAAGTCCCTTCGTTCTTGTTGTTGAGTTTGCCGCGCAGACGGCTCAGTTCCGTCTCCACCGCGTCGGCGCGTTCGAGCTGTGCGAACTGGTCTTCGAGCTTGGCCTTGCCCAGGTCGTAGGCCTCGGCCTCGGCACCGAGACGATCCACGTCGCGCGCCAGTACGTCCAGTGCCACCCCACTCTTGTCGCTGGCGAGCGCACCGCGCACATCCTTGCGGGCGGTGGCGGTGGCACTTTGCAGGGCGAGAAGGCGATGGCGGCTGCGGGCCTCGGCGAGTTTCACGCGCAAGTCTGCAAGGTCGGTGTCGAGTTTTTCCAGTTCGACCTCCACCGGCGGCAGCAGCTCGGCGATCTGCACACGCTCCTGCTCGACGCGCAATTTCACGGCCAGCGCGCCACGGGCGAGGTCCTCGCGGTCCTTCTCGATGGCGAGTGCGGCCTTCTTCTCCCAGTCCTCGGCCTGGTTCTGGAGGTCGTCCATGCGGCGCTGGATTTCCTTCTTGCGGGCGAGTGTGCGCACAGCGGTTGAGCGGGCTTCCACGAGCGTGTCCTCCATTTCGTTGATGATCAGACGCGCTGTTTTCAGCGGGTCGTTGGATGACGACAGCAGGGCCTCGATATCGGCCTGCTGAACGTCCTTGGTGCGGGAAAAGATGCCCATTTCGGTCTCGGTGTGATTCGTCTTATTGCTGCGGCAGCAGGATACGGAAGGCGCTGAACGAGCGCGTTTCGACGCGACGCTCGCTTCGCACCGGGTAGAGCTGGGCTGCGGGTTTCTTGCTGGCGACACGCACGTTCCACTCGGACTCGGCATAGGTGCGCGTCGGCGTGACGATGACACGCTCCAGGAGCACCGGGTTGTTGTCAGCCCTGGCTTGTGCCTTGGTGTCAGCAGTGGGTGAGTAGGTCACGGGAGCCAGATAGGTCACGCCTGCGGCATAGGTGACCGGCTCGGTATAGGTGACGGGGGTGTTGAATACCACCCCACCGGCTTGGGCAGCGACGGTGGCGGTGGCGAGAGTGGCGGCGAGAAAAGTGGTGAGTTTCATGATTTGGCTCCGTTTGGGTTGACTCGTGCCATCTCTATTGCGAGGTCTGTGCCATCGCATAAAAATATTATACAAACCATTGTATTAATTGGATTTATAGGCGTTTTATCGTTAGTTTTCTCACAGCTGAAATGCCTTGTGGTATGGTGATTACATTCATATAGTGGTAAAAAAAACCATTAAATGGAAGAAGACCTCGAAGCCGCCTCCCTGCTTGCCAACCTGCCACCGCTGGTAGGCGAGGCCGAGTGTTTTCTGGCGGTGCTGGAGCAGGTTTCGCACGCGGCGCGGCTGCACAAGCCGGTGCTTGTTGTGGGTGAGCGCGGCAGCGGCAAGGAGCTGATTGCCGCGCGCCTGCATTACCTCAGCGAGCGCTGGGGCAAGCGCTTCGTCAAGTTCAACTGCGCGGCGGTGAACGACGAGCTGCTCGAATCCGAGCTGTTCGGCCATGTTGCGGGGGCTTACACCGGTGCGGTCAAAGCGCGCGTCGGGCGCTTCGAACTGGCGCACGGCGGCACGCTGTTTCTCGACGAGCTGTCGAGCATGAGCCTGCGCCTGCAAGAGAAGCTCTTGCGCGTGCTGGAATACGGCGAGTTCGAGCGCATGGGCTCCTCCGAGACGCAGAAGGTCAACGTGCGTGTGGTCGCTGCCGCCAACGCAGACCTACCCGCACTCGCCGCGAGCGGGCGATTCCGCGAGGACTTGCTGGATCGCCTGAGCTTCGAGGTGATCACCGTGCCGCCGCTGCGCGAGCGCAGCTCCGACATCCTGCTGCTGGCACAGCGCTTTGGCGAGCGTATGGCGCAGGAGCTGGGGCGCGAGTACTTTGCCGGCTTCTCGCCAGCCGCCGAGGAGCAATTGCTGGCGCACGCCTGGCCCGGCAATGTGCGCGAGCTGCGCAACGTGGTGGAGCGTGCGGTGTATCGGCAGGGCAATGCGCGGCGGGTGGTGGAGGAGGTGACGCTCGATCCCTTCGACTCGCCCTTCCGTGTCAAGACCGCGCAGGCGAGCGCGGTAAGTGGGGCTGCGCTGCCGATGATGCCGGCGACAGCGCCCTCACTGCTTGCGCACGCGCCATCCCACTTCAGCTGGCAATTTCCGCTCGACCTCAAAACCCATATGGCGGACTACGAAGTGGCCCTGCTGCGCGCCGTGCTCGAAAAAGCGCAGCACAAGCAGACGCGCGCAGCGGAACTGCTGGGCCTCAACTATCACCAGTTTCGCGGCTTGCTGCGCAAGTACAAGCTCATTGAGGAATTGCGGCAGTAAACTGTGCACGAAATCCATTGGCGGAGCGTGTGATGCAGAAGACAAAGGCTTTGTGGTGCGGCGTGATGGTCGGTCTGGCTTTGCTGTCCGCCGCTTGCGAAAAAGAGCGACCTGCGTACGCGCTCACCAGCACGGGGCGCATTCTGGGTTTTGATACGAGCAAGCCCGCGAAGATCAAAACCGAAGTGCGAGTGACGGGCCTCGGCACCAACGAGAGCCTGATCCAGCTCGACTACCGTCCCGCCACCGGGACGTTTTATGGCCTGACCAATATGAGGCGCCTTTGCACGGTCAATCCCCTGACCGGCGTGGCCAGCCTGGTCGGCAACGACTCTTTCACCGCCGACACGCTGACCAATCCGGTCATCGACTTCAACCCTGTCGCCGACCGCCTGCGGGTCATCGCCAACGAGCAGAATCTGCGCGTCAATCCCGCCGACGGCACGCTTGCGGGCACCGACACTGACGTGTTCTACGACAGCGGCGATATCAACGATGACCGCACTCCGCAGCTGGCGGCACTGGCCTATGACCAGAACCGCAGCGGCAGCTCATCCACCACCCTGTTTGCGCTTGATGTGACGACCCAAAGCCTGGTGCGCGTCGGCAGCAAAAACGGCGCGCCGGATTTGCCCAACACAGGCAAGCTATTTACGGTCGCCAAGCTGCCGGTGACGTTCACGCTCAACAGCGGGTTCGACATCGAGCCGGGTGGCGACACCGCTTATGCCGTGCTGTCGGCTAGCGGGGCCGGGGCGGCGCTGTATCGCATTGACCTCAAGGATGGCGGTGCAGATCGCATCGATGAAATCGACGACGGCGACGTCACAGTGATTTCATTGACAGTGGCACCCGAGGAAACCCACGCCAACAACTAGGCGTTTCGATTGCAAACGATTGAGGACTAGAGGTTTTTGCTGACGGCGTTGAAAACATAACATCACCTGTTATCATTTCCGTCAATGAACTTCAGTGTCCACTTCGATACCGACACCATCACCCGCCTAGGCGCGGCAGTAGAGCGCACCGGGCTGACCCGCAACCGCATCATTGGCGAGGCCGTGCGCGAGTGGCTGGCGCGCAATGAGGAGCCGACCTGGCCTGCAACGCTGGCCGAACACTTTCGCAATCCCGCGCCCGAACTGGCGCAGGAAACGCTGGATGCCAGCCAGTGGCAGGACGCTCTCGCCCTCGAAGGGGCGCGCTGGTGAAAGTGCTGCTCGATACCGCCACCGTCATCGCTGCCATCAAGGGCCGCCTGCCTGTGGTGCTGCGGCTGGCGCAGCTCAAGCCCGCCGAAGTGGCGGTGAGTGCGGTCAGCCGCATGGAGGCCGAGATGGCCCTGCGGCTGGCGCCCAAGACCAATGCCCGATTCGCACGCCTGCTGAAGGAGTTTTTTGCAGCGGTGAAGGTGCTCGATTTCACCGAGGCCGAAGTCGCGCAGGCGGTGAGTCTCGCCCCCTATCTGCCGCAGGGCGCTGATGCGCTGAAATCCTTCGAGCTGCAACTGGCCGCGACGGCGCTAAGCCATCAGCTCACGCTCATCACCAGTACGCCACAACGTTTTGCTTTGATCCCAGGTCTCGACGCTGAAAAGTGGGCCTGACCGACAGCCTGTTTCGCATTCCCCAAGGAGAACCCGATGTCCCGCATTTTCAATTTCAGCGCCGGCCCCGCCACGCTGCCCGAAGCCGTGCTCAAGCAAGTGCAGGAAGACCTGCTGAACTGGAAGGGTGCGGGCATGGGCGTGATGGAGATGAGCCATCGCGACAAGGAGTTCATGTCCATCGCGCAGCAGGCTGAAAAAGACCTGCGCGAAGTGATGGGCGTGCCCGCCAACTACAAGGTGCTGTTCATGCAGGGCGGTGCAACGGCGCAGTTCGGCATTGTCCCGCAGAACCTCCTGCGCGGCAAAACCGCCGCCGATTTCGTGCTCACGGGTGACTGGGGCAAGAAGGCGATCAAGGAGATCACCAAGTACGGCAAGGGCAATGTGGTGGCGACAGCCGAGGCCGAGAAGTTCACCCACATCCCCGATGTGGCGAGCTGGAAGCTCGACCCGAACGCTGCCTACGTCCACATCACCACCAATGAAACCATTCACGGCGTGCAGTTCCGTGACATCCCGGAGACCAACGGTGTGCCGCTGGTGGCGGATATCTCCAGCGACTTTGCCTGCCGTCCGATGGACTTGAGCAAGTTTGGCCTCGTCTACGGCGGTGCCCAGAAGAACATCGGCCCGGCTGGCCTGACCATCGTCATCGTCCGCGATGACCTGATCGGCAACGTGCTGCCCGGCACCTTTGGCATCCACGACTATAAGCAGGTGGCGGACAACGAGTCGATGCTCAACACGCCGGCGACCTTCAGCTGGTATGTCTGCGGCTTGGTGTTCCAGTGGATGAAGAGCGAGGGTGGCTTGGCCAAGATCGGCGAGCGCAACGAGCGCAAGGCGAAGGCGCTGTATGACTACATCGACTCGCAGGATTTCTATAAAAATCCGGTTGCGAAGAAAGATCGTTCGATCATGAACGTGCCCTTTACGCTGGCCAACCCAGATGTCAACGATGCCGAGTTCCTGAAAGGCGCGAAGGCCGCAGGCCTCAGCGGCCTGAAGGGCCACCGCGCTGTCGGAGGCATGCGCGCCTCCATCTACAACGCGATGCCAGAAGCCGGTGTTGCCGCGCTCATCGACTACATGAAAGAGTTTGCTCGCAGCAAAGCCTGATCCACCTCATCTCGTCATTCCCGCGAAAGCGGCAATCCACCATCGGGCCCAACAAAATCAGAGATTTTGTTGGGAACCCGTCACGGAATGACAAACCAAAGAAGAAAACCATGACTTTCAAAATCCAGACCCTCAACAACATCTCCTCACTCGGCCTCGAGCGCCTGCCGCGCGCGACCTACGAGGTGGCGACCGAAATCGCCAATCCAGACGCCGTAATGGTGCGCTCAGCCGACATGCACAAGATCGAGGTGGCACCCAGCATCAAGGCCATCGGCCGCGCGGGAGCAGGTACCAACAACATCCCGGTGGCAGCGATGAGCGCCCGCGGCGTGCCGGTGTTCAACGCCCCCGGCGCCAACGCCAACGCAGTGAAGGAGCTGGTGCTTACTGGCATGCTGCTTGCCGCCCGCAACATCGCCTCTGCGCTCGACTTCGTGAAGAAGCTCGATGGCGATGACAAGGCCATGCACGTCGCCGTCGAAGACGGCAAGAAGAAATTCGTCGGCTTCGAGCTGCCCAGCCGCAGCCTCGGCGTGATTGGCCTCGGCGCGATCGGTGTCAAAGTGGCAAACGCAGCTGTGGAGCTGGGCATGGAAGTGTTTGGCTTCGACCCCGCGATGACCGTCAACAACGCCTGGAAGCTCGACAGCCGCGTCAAGCAGGCCTTGAGCGTCGATGACCTGGTCAGCAAATCGCAATTCATCAGCGTCCACGTGCCGCTGCTCGATGCCACGCGTGGCCTGATCAATGCAGACCGCCTGAAGCTGATGAAGAAGCAGGGCGTGATCCTGAACTTCGCCCGCGCTGAGATCGTCGACGAGAAAGCCGTGGTGGAAGCGCTGGCGGCGGGCACGCTGCACGCCTACGTCTGTGACTTTCCCAGCAATGCCTTGAAGGGCAATCCCAAGGTACTGGCCACACCGCATCTGGGTGCGAGCACGGGCGAGGCCGAAGACAACTGTGCCGTGATGGTGGCGGATCAGCTGCGCGACTTCCTGGAGAACGGCAACATCCGCAATTCGGTGAATTTCCCTGAAGCGGTGATGCCGATGCTGCCGGGCAAGACCCGCATCACCATCGTCAACGCCAACGTGCCGAACATGGTGGGCCAGATCACCACTGCGCTGGCAAAGCACAATCTCAACATCGCCGACCTTTTGAACAAGTCGCGTGGTGACATCGCCTACACGCTAGTCGATGTCGACTCTGTCGTGCCGGATGCCGTGGCGGCTGAAATCCGTGCCATCCAGGGCGTGCTCAACGTGCGGGTCATCAACGCCAAATGAGCCGTACGCTGCCAGAGGCGCGGGTGGTGATCGACGCGCTGGACGAACACATCCAGCGTCTCATCAGCGAGCGCGCGCGCATCGCGCAGGAGGTGGCGCACATCAAGCTCAAGCAGGGCGATACCGGCGACCACTATCGCCCGGCGCGCGAGGCCGAGGTGCTGCGCAAGGCGATTGCGCGCAATCAGTTGCCGGATGGCGGCCCGCTCACAGATGACGCTATCGCGCGTCTGATGCGCGAGATCATGTCGGCCTGCCTCTCGCTCGAATCGCCGCTGACCATCGCCTACCTGGGGCCGGAAGGCACCTATACGCAGGCGGCGGTGCTGAAGCACTTTGGCGATGCCGTGAAGGCGCGCCCGCTCTCTGGCATCGACGAGATTTTCCGCGACGTGGAATCGGGTGGCGCCGACTATGGCGTGGTGCCAGTGGAGAACTCCATCGGCGGAGTCGTCACCAATACGCTGGATGCGCTGGTCAACACCAGCCTGCGCATCTGCGGCGAGGTGGCGCTGCCGGTGCATCATCATCTGCTGTCCGCAGAAACCGACCTTGCCAGGGTCAAGACCATCTACGCGCATCCGCAATCGTTCGCACAGTGCCGCACCTGGCTCGACGCGCGCTGCCCCAAGGCTGAGCGCGAGACGGTGAGCAGCAACGGGCAGGGGGCCAAGATGGCGGCAGAGCAAGGCGCGGGTGTGGCGGCGATTGCCAGCGCACAAGCGGGCCAGCTCAATGCGCTCAACATCCTCGCCAGCAATATCGAGGACGACCCGAGCAATACCACGCGCTTTCTCATCATTGGCAGGCAGAATCCGGCCATTACCGGTCAGGACGTCACTGCCGTGGTGCTGTCAGCGCACCGCAACCAACCAGGCGCACTGTTCTCGCTGCTGCAACCCTTCGCTGACGCCAAGCTCGACCTCACCCGCATCGAGTCGCGCCCGATCAAGGGCACACCGGTGCAGGACTATTTCTTCTTCGTCGATTTTGCTGGCCATACCAACGACCCGCAGGTACTCGCTGCACTCGATGCCGTGCGCGCGAACGCCGCATTCTTCAAAATACTCGGCTCGTATCCCAAGGCTGTGATGTAACCATGACGACTGCACTGACCCAGAACGCCCTCGCTGGCATCCTCTCGCTGGAGGCCTATACGCCCGGGATGCCGATTGACGAGCTGCAGCGCCGGCTCGGCATCAAGGATGTGGTCAAGCTCGCCAGCAACGAGAACCCGCTCGGCCCCAGCCCCAAGGTGAAGGCGGCGATCGCGGCGTCGGTCGCGGGCGACAATCTCGCGCTCTACCCGGATGGCTCTGGCTTCCGCCTGAAGCAGAAAATCGCCGCGATGCATGGCATCGACACCAGCTGCATCACGCTGGGCAATGGCAGCAACGACATCCTGGAGTTTCTCGCCCGCATCTACGCCGGGCCTGGCCGCGCGGTGATGTTCTCGGCCTACGCCTTCGCGGTGTATCCCATCGCCACCCAGGCACAGAACGCTGATGCGGTGGTGGTGCCGGCCCGCCCCGCCACCGACCCCGTGATGCCGTACGGCCATGACATGGCAGGCTTCGCGGCTGCATTGAAAAAACGCCCGGATGTGGCGCTGATCTTCATCGCCAACCCCAACAACCCCACCGGCACCTGGCTGCCACCGGACGAGATCGAGGCTTTCCTCAAGGTGGTGCCGCCGCACATCATCGTCGCGCTCGACGAGGCCTATTTCGAGTACCAGGATGCTGCCTTGCGCCCGGACACCGCGCGCTGGCTCAAGACCTATCCCAATCTGCTGGTGAGCCGCACCTTCAGCAAGGTCTACGGCCTGGCGGGTCTGCGTGTGGGTTATGCGCTGTCGCACCCGACCGTGGCCGATCTGCTCAATCGCGTGCGCCAGCCGTTCAACAACAACAGCCTCGCACTGCTGGCAGCGGAGGTTGCACTCGACGACCAGCAGCACGTCGCCGACGCGGTGGCACTCAACACCAGCGAACGCGCACGCTTGGTGAAAGAGCTGAGCGCGATGGGCCTGAAGCTGCTGCCCTCGCAGGCCAACTTCGTGACCATCGACTTCGCACGCGACGGCAAGCCCATCCATCAAGGCCTGCTGGAAAAGGGAATCATCGTGCGGCCGATGACGAGCTATGGGCTGCCCACCTTTCTGCGCGTCAGCGTCGGCACCGCCGCCGAGAACGCGCGGTTTCTGGATGCGCTTCGTGCAGTGTTGGCCTGAAGCGACGCACTCAACATCTGTCATTCCCGCGCAGGCGGGAATCCAGGTGGTCGTTGCTGCCCGACCCGCGAAATGCACTGCGCTACGCGCATCCGTCAGTGCTTTAGCCGCACTGACTCCCGCCTGCGCGGGAATGACAAGCAAAAGATGAAGCCGGTTCTTGCAGTCATCGGCCTGGGCCTGATCGGCGGCTCGCTCGCGCGGGCGCTGCGTAGCGCTGATGCGGTAGCTGCCATTCACGGCTTCGACCCCGATGACGCACAGTGCCAAGCTGCAGTTGCACTAGGCGTGATCGACCACGCCGCCGCATCAGCGGCGGAGGCCGTGCGCGAGGCCGACGTGGTGGTGCTGGCCGTGCCGGTGTTGCGCACGGCGGAGGCACTCGCGGCCGTGCTGCCTGCACTCAAGCCCGGTGCCGTCGTCACCGACGTCGGCAGCACCAAGCAGTCGGTGCTCGCGGATGTGCAGCGGGTTTGCGGCGGGACCGTGCCGCCGTGGTTCGTTGCTGCACACCCGATTGCTGGCACCGAGAAGAGCGGTGTGGCGGCGAGCTTTGCCGAGCTGTTCAAAGGCAAGCGCCTGATCCTGACGCCGCACGCCGCGCAGAATGCGGCTGCTCTTGAGACTGTGCGCGCACTTTGGCAGATGACCGGCGCGCGCGTGGTGCAGATGGATGCGGCGCGCCACGACGCCATCTTTGCCGCCACTTCGCACCTGCCGCATGTACTCGCCTACAGCTTCGTCGAGCTGCTGTCGCAGGGCGAGAGCAGCGAGGAGATTTTCAGCAATGCTGGTGGTGGCTTCCGCGACTTCACCCGCATCGCCAGCTCCAGTCCGCAGATGTGGCACGACATCGTGCGTGCCAATGCGCCGGAGGTGCTCGGCCTGCTCACGGCACAAATCAAGCAATTGCAAAAAATGCAGGCGCTGATCGAACAACAACAATGGGCTGACTTGCAGGCGCTTTTTGAGCGCGCCCGCACGGCCCGCGAACGCTATCTGGCTGACATCGAATGACGCACTCCGCAACGCAAATCACTTACGTCGTCACGCCCGGCGGCAGGCTCACTGGCACCGTCCGCGTGCCGGGCGACAAATCCATCTCGCACCGCTCGGTGATGTTTGCCTCGCTGGCCGAGGGCATCAGCGAAGTCACCGGCTTTCTCACCGGCGAGGACTGCTTTTGCACGATGAAGGCTTTTCAGCAGATGGGTGTGCAGATCGAGCGCCTAGGCGAAACCCATCTGCGTGTTCATGGTGTGGGCCTGCGCGGTCTGAAGGCGCCCAGCGCGCCGCTGGACATGGGCAACTCCGGCACCGCCATGCGCCTGATGTGTGGCCTGCTCGCGGGCCAGCCGTTTGCCAGCACGCTGACCGGCGATGCCTCGCTCAGCAAGCGTCCGATGAAGCGGGTGATTGGCCCGCTGGCACAGATGGGGGCCGAGATCGCCGCGCAGGAGGGGAGGGCGCCGCTGGTGATCAGCCCGGCCAAGGGCGGCTTGAAGGCTCTGCGCTATGCCTCGCCGGTGGCGAGTGCACAGGTGAAATCCTGCGTGCTGCTGGCAGGCCTGTATGCGGATGGCCTCACCGAAGTCACCGAACCCGAAGCCAGCCGCGACCACACCGAACGCATGCTGCGGGCGTTTGGCGTGGCAGTGGAGGGTCGCGCGGGCTATGCCGCCGTGCGCGGGGGGCAATCACTCAAGGCCACCGGCATCGAAGTCCCTGCGGACATTTCTTCAGCGGCATTCTTTCTGGTGGGTGCTGCCATCGCGCCGGGCTCCGACGTGACGCTGACCGAAGTGGGCATGAACCCGACGCGGGTCGGCATCGTCACCATCCTCAAGGCGATGGGTGCGTCCATCGAAGTCAGCAATCAGCGCCTGCTGGGCGATGAGCCGGTCGCGGACCTGCGCGTGCGCGGCGGTGCGCTGAAGGGCATTGCCATCGGCAAAGATCTGGTCGCGGCTGCCATCGACGAGTTTCCCATCCTGTTCATCGCCGCTGCCTGTGCCGAAGGTGAGACGGTGGTGACGGGCGCGGAGGAGTTGCGCGTGAAGGAATCCGACCGCATCCAGACCATGGTGGATGGCCTCGTGGCGCTTGGCGTGTGCGCTGTTGCAACCCCCGATGGCGCGCGCATCACCGGCGGGCCTGTTGGCGGGGGCACAGTCGATAGTCACGGCGACCATCGCGTGGCGATGAGCTTTGCGATGGCGGCGTTGCGTGCGACTGCGCCCATCACCATTCTGGATTGCCTCAACGTCAACACTTCCTTCCCCGGCTTTGCCGAGTTGGCCCGCAAGGCGGGCCTGCAGCTGACGGTGCAGGGCTAAGACGTGGACCTCGCGCCAGTCATCACCGTCGATGGCCCCAGTGGCGTCGGCAAGGGCATGGTCACGCGCTGGCTTAGCAGCCAGACCGGTTATCACCGGCTGGATTCGGGTGCGCTGTATCGCATCCTCGCCTTGGCCTCGGTGGAGCAGGGCATCCCGCTGGAAGAAGTGGATGCCGTCGCCGCTCTCGCCAAGAATCTCGACATCCAGTTCGTCGGCGAGACCGAGGATGATGAGAGCATCCTGGTGATCGGCAATGACTGGACGCGCCGGGTGCGCACTGAAGAAACCGGTGCGCTTGCATCGCGCATTGCCGTGGCACCCGCAGTGCGGGCCGCGCTGTTGCAACGCCAGCACGATTTCCGTCGCTGGCCGGGCCTAATCGCCGACGGCCGCGATATGGGAACGGTTGTTTTCCCCGATGCCGTTCTCAAGCTGTTCATGGATGCGAGCCCAGAGGAGCGTGCTACCCGACGCGAGAAACAGTTGAGGAATGCGGGAATTGCTGTTAATTTCGCCGCCCTTTGTCAGGAAATCCGTGCGCGCGACGCGCGGGATCGGGGTCGTGAAGTTGCACCGCTCAAACCAGCGGACGACGCCCATCTCATTGATACGACAGGGCTTTCGCCGGATGAGGTCATCCACTGCGTGAAGGCACTGCTCGAAGCCAGTCGCTAGCTTTTTTCTTTGCAAACGCTCTTTTTGCTGCGCCCCGCTCAATGGAATGAGTGGGTTTATCCCTCACCTGGCCCGTTTTGATGGATGAAAACGGAACATCAACTCAACCCTTCACCGCTCCACACGTCTGTGGAAAAGAGACCATTTTTGATTACCGAAACAACCTCATTCGCTGAAATGTTTGAAGCCAGCCTCAAGGCTGGTCAGTCCATGCAGTCCGGCTCGCTCGTCAATGCGCTGGTGCTGGATATCAAGTCCGATGTCGTCATCGTTGACGCCGGCCTGAAATCCGAGGGCGTGATTGCTCTCTCCGAGTTCATGGTGGACGGCGAGATCAAGGTCGCCATCGGCGACATGGTCGAAGTGGCCCTCGAAACCCTCGAAGACGGTTTCGGCGAAACCAAGTTCTCGAAAGAGAAAGCAGAAAAGATCAAGGCTTGGGTGCGTCTCGACAGCGCCTTCGCCAACAAAGAAACCGTCATCGGCATTATCACCGGCAAGGTCAAAGGTGGCTTTACCGTCGAGATGGGCACGATCCGCGCCTTCCTCCCCGGTTCGCTGGTCGATGTCCGCCCGGTGCGCGACACCACCTTCCTCGAAGGCAAGCCGCTCGAGTTCAAGGTCATTAAGCTCGACAAGCTGCGCAACAACATCGTGGTCTCGCGTCGTGAAGTGCTCGAGGCCGAGTATTCCGCCGACCGCGACAGCCTGCTCGCCAACCTGCAGGAAGGCGTGGTGCTCAAGGGCGTGGTCAAGAACCTCGTCGAATACGGCGCGTTTGTGGACCTCGGCGGCATCGACGGCCTGCTCCACATCACCGACATGACCTGGAAGCGCATCAAGGATCCGGCCGAAGTCGTCACCGCCGGTCAGGAAATCGAAGTCAAGGTCCTCAAGTACGACCGCGAGCGTCGCCGCGTGTCACTGGGCCTCAAGCAGCTGGGCGCTGATCCCTGGGCCGACATCGCACGTCGCTACCCGGTCAACACCCGCCTGTTCGGCAAGGTCACCAACATCACCGACTACGGCTGCTTCGTTGAAGTCGAGCCGGGCGTTGAAGGCCTCGTCCACGTCAGCGAGATGGACTGGACCAACAAGAACGTCAACCCGGGCAAAGCAGTGATGCTGGGCGACGAAACCGAAGTGATGATCCTCGACATCGACGGCGAACGCCGCCGCATCTCGCTGGGCATGAAGCAGTGCAAGCAGAACCCCTGGGAAGAGTTTGCCCAGAACCACCAGAAGGGCGACAAGGTGTCGGGTGCCATCAAGTCGATCACCGACTTCGGCATCTTCATCGGCCTGCCGGGTGGTATCGACGGCCTCGTGCATCTCAGCGATCTGGACTGGAACGAGCCGGGCGAAACCGCCGTACGCCGCTTCTCGAAGGGTCAGGAGCTTGAAGCCGTGGTGCTCGCCATCGACGGCGCGCGCGAGCGCATCAGCTTGGGCGTCAAGCAGATCCAGCAGGATCCGCTCACCCAGTTCATGGCGGAATACCCCAAGGGCGCGATGCTCAAGGGTACCGTCAAGGCCGTGGATGCCAAGGGTGCGGACATCGAGTTGCCGTATGGCGTCGAGGGCTACATCAAGGCGGGCGATCTGTCGCGTGACCGCGTTGAGGATGCCACCAAGGTGCTGCAAGTGGGCGCGACGCTCGAGGCCCGCTTCATCGGTATCGACCGCAAGACCCGTGTGGTGACCTTGTCTGTCCGCGAGAAGGAAATTCAGGAAGAGCAGGAAGTGATGCAGGAGTACAGCCGTAATGCTTCGACTGGCAAGACTTCGCTTGGCGACTTGCTGAAGGATCAGCTCGGGTAAGGCTTCGCAGCTTTGCGAGCATTGCTCGCAGCGAAGTCTTACGCCCGCACAAGGATGTGTGGGCGGGGCTTGGCTCAAAAGCGCACAGTCTCGCCAAGGACGGCAGGATGACTTTAGTAGAAGTGATAAAAAGGGGCCGCGCTTGCGCGGCCCTTTTTTTTGTCTATAGTGACTCAATCATCGCCAATAACTATCTGAATCCCATGACTAAATCCGAGCTCATCGAGGTGCTGGCTTTGAAGCAGACGCACCTCATGCAGAAGGATGTCGAGCTGGCGGTAAAACTCGTGCTTGACCAGATCAGCAACGCGCTGGCACGGCAGGCGCGGGTGGAGATCCGGGGTTTTGGCAGCTTCGCCCTGCATCATCGCCCCGCACGCACGGGACGCAATCCCAAAACCGGCGAGCCAGTGCATATTCCGGCCAAGTACGTGCCGCACTTCAAGCCGGGCAAGGAAATGCGCGAACGCGTCAATGCCATTGCAGAAGAAGAAGCCGCTGCCGCAATGGCAGTGCAGGGCGCAGCATGATCCGCGTACTCATCATCGGGGTCGTGCTCGCCGTGCTGGTGCTGGGCGTGGCCATCGGCTTCTTCAATGCCCAACCAGTGACATTCAACTATCTGGCGGGCAGTGTGCAGCTGCCGCTGATTGCCTTGGTCATGGGCGAGTTCTTTCTGGTGGGGCTGCTCACGGCGCTGCTCTGCTCTTCCCGCATTTTGGGACTGAAGGGTGAGATCCGCCGTCTCCGCCGACAGCTCAAGGATGCGCAGGCCGAGCTGCAAAGTCTGCGCAATCTGCCGCTGAAGGATCAGTAGTGCTCGAAGGTCTCGCGCTGTGGCTTTTTCTGCCGGTGTGCATTGCGCTCGGATGGGCCTTGGGGCGGAACCCGCGCAGTGCATTGAGAGACTCCGAAATGCTGGCGGGCCTGACCCTCGCGCAGGACAACCCGGATCGCGCGATAGCAGCCCTGACCAAGGCTCTCGAGCGCGACCCGGCAGCTGCGGAACTCAGCCTCACGCTGGGCGCGCTCTTCCGCAAGCGAGGTGAAATAGACCGCGCGCTGCGCCTGCATGAAAACGTGCTGGCCCAGCCGGAGCTCAGGCCCGATACCCGTGCGCTCGCCCTCTATGAGCTGGGGCAGGACTGCGTGAAGGCGGGTTTACTTGACCGTGCGCAGGCGTCCCTCAAAAAGGCCGCCCAGCATCCTGCGTTCGACACGCTGGCCTACGAACAACTGCTGCCGATCCACGAGCAACTCGGTGAGTGGCAGCAAGCGATTCAAGTGGCCGAGAGGCTGGAATCGCTCAAGGGACAAAGCCGTGCCACCGAGCGCGCGCACTACCTGCTGGAACTTGCCGACCAACTGCAGCAGCAGGGCGATCACGCCCAGGCCATCAAGCTCGCGCGGCGCGCGCTTGAGGTGGACTCTGCCTGTGTGCGCGCCAATCTTTTCCTGGGCCAGTTGCACGAAACGGCGCAGTCATGGCCTGAGTCGATGGCTGCCTATGCCGCTGTGCCTGCGCAGGACGCCCGTTTTCTAGCAGAGGCAATCCCCGCTTTTGAGCGGGTCAGCAGAGCCGCTCAAGAGCCACAGCAGCTGCAGATGTTCCTCGATCATCTTGAAGCACACCACGGGCTGGATTCTGCGGTGTGGCTGGCACGGGCACAGCTCATTGGGGACAGTGAAGCACAAGCCAGCTACCTCGCCGACAAGCTCGCCCAAAAACCATCCTGGCGGGGATTGATCCAGTTTCTGGCTTTGCCAACGGCACAAAATGCAGGTGTGCTTTCAACCCCTGTGCAATCTTTTCGGGATGCACTCGGCCGACTGTTGCAACACCGCCCGCGTTACCTGTGCGCGCATTGCGGCTTTACGCCTTCACTGTTGTTCTGGCGCTGCCCCAGTTGCAAGCAGTGGGGCACAGTGGCGCCTGCGGAAGACAGTCTTTAGAAGTGGTAATTGCACTACTCTGTTGAAGGCATTTTGATCAGCGAAAAAATATGCCGTCTTCAGGCGCTGCAACGAGTTTGCATTGCATTGACCGTGTGATTCGCCGTCCAGCCCTTGCTGCTTTTGTGGCGGACTTCAATTCATGTGCAATGCAGCAAGCACAAACGCATTGATTTGTCTTGACCTTGTGTGAACACCCGCTTAAGTTTGGATGACAGATGCATGAAATTGGTTTAGTTCCCTAGTTCCAGCATCATTTTTGCAACACCTATCTAGGCACCTTTGTCAACCAGCAGGGAGAAGCAATGAATCAAAATACTGAATGGGGCGTGGGCCGACTTTCGGCATACACGCTTGCGATTGGCATGATGAGCGCAACATCGGCGGTAATTGCGCAAGATGCAGCAGTACCTGCCGCTGAACCTGCACCCGCAGCGTCAGCACCTGCCCCTGCAGCCGACGCAGCAAATCGGTAAAACTCGAAGCGGTGCGCGTTACTGGTAGCCGCATCGTGGTGCCTGGGGCCGTCTCTGCCAGTCCGATTGTGACCGTGCGCGCTGAAGAGTTCGCACTGCAGCAGACCAATGAAGTTGAGCAGGTGCTGCGCACCTTGCCAGGTGTCCTCGCCTCTGACGGTTCCAATGCCAATAACGGCACAGCAGGTGTTTCAAGCCTCAACCTTCGTGGTCTGGGCTCCCAGCGCAACCTGGTTCTGATCGACGGCAAGCGCGTCACGCCGTACAACATCGACGGCATTATCGATCTTTCGATGATCCCAACCGCACTGATTGACCGTGTTGATCTGGTAACGGGTGGTGCCTCGGCGGTGTACGGCTCTGATGCCATGTCGGGCGCGGTTAACTTCATCATGAAGCGCAATTTCCAAGGTGTGGATATCGACTACACCAACGGCATTACCGAAGAAGATGATGGCGACAAGTCCAGTCTTTCGGCTGTCATGGGTACCAATGTTGCAGGCGGCAAAGGCAATGTTGTGGTCGCCCTCAATTACGCACACCGCGATGGTGTACAGCTGGGCCAGCGACCGCTGGGCCAACTCGGCATCGTCACCGCAACCGGTGCTGGTTTTGAAGACTTCACCGCCGGGCGTGCACCCACCCCGGCACCTGCAGGTTGTGACGGCCCTGGCGCGGTTGTGGCTGGCGGCTCAACCACCACGCTGCCGACGCGTATCGCCTTGGTCGGCGTCGCAGGCACCGCCCAGCAGTACCGCAACAACGGTTCGCTCGGTGCCAATTGCAGTGTGTTCAACTTCAACCCGTTCAATTACTACGAAACCCCGCAGGATCGCTATGGGGCTTCGATGTTTGGCCGTATGGAGTTCAACGAGCACGCCGAAGCCTATTCGCGCTTCATCTTTGGCAGCACGAAGGTGAGGCAGCAGGTTGCACCCTCAGGTGTGTTCGGCACGGCCATCTTTACCCCCTTGGCCAATCCGCTGATCCAGGAATCAGCCCGCACCAACCTGATCGCACAAGGCGAAGCAGCTCGTGCAGCAGGACGTCTCAATGCCACCAACTGGCGCGACGTCAATGCCAACAATGTGGTGGATCGTGCGGATTATCTGAACTACACCTACCGCCGCCGCACGGTGGAGTTGGGTGAGCGTTCCACGACCTACAACAACAACGCTTATCAGTTTGCGCTGGGACTCACCGGCAAGATCATCGGCGATTGGGATTACGACGTTTCCTATCAGCGTGGTCAGTCGGATCGCAGCAACATCAGCGCTGGCTACACCAACCTCACCAACCTCGCCAACGCGGTCGACTCCACTGACGGTGTCACTTGCAACAACGGTGACGCCAGCTGCGTGCCAATCAACCTGTTCGGTGGCTTTGGTGCGATCACGCCGGCTGCCGCCGCCTACTCTGGCGCCACCGCGATCGAGCAGCAGACCTACGTCCAGCACATCACCAATGCCTCGGTGACGGGTTTGCTGTCGCAGGTCAAGCACAGCCCTCTGGCTTCACGCCCGATCGGCTTGAGCCTGGGTGTCGAGCGCCGTCGTGAAGAAGGCGTTACCACACCAGATGAATGCCTCAAATTGTCCCCGGCGAGCTGCCTCGGTGGCGCTGGTGGTAACACCCTGCCGATTGCTGGCGGTTTTGGCGTCAATGAGCTGTTCACGGAAGCGGTCATCCCGCTCATCGATGGCAAGAGCCTTGCACAGACATTTGATCTCGAACTTGGCTACCGCTGGTCTGACTACAACCCGTCTGGCCTCAACCGCACCTGGAAGTATGGTTTGAGCTGGACGCCGGTAGACAGCCTGCTGCTGCGCGTGATGCGCCAGCGTGCGGCGCGTGCGCCTAATGTCGGTGAACTGGCTGCACCGCAGACCCGTGGTTTGAGCAATGCCTCGAGCGACCCCTGCTCGGATGCCAATCCGAACCCCACTCCAGCCGTGCGTCAGCGTTGCATCGATACGGGCGTCAACCCGGCGGACGTGGGCAAGGTTGAGGACTTGGTTGCTGGTCAGATCAACGTCTTCAACGGCACCGATCTGAATGAGCTGCCGGCACCTGAAAAGGCCGATACCACGACCATCGGCTTTGTGTTCAAGCCGCGTACCATGGGCATGTTGCGCAATCCGATCTTGTCGGTGGACTACTACGATATCGAGATCAACGACTACATCAATGTTTTTGGTGCGCAGGAAATCCTGGATGCTTGCTACAACCAGGGCATCCGTTGCGACAAGGTTCGTCGCGAGAACGGCACCTTGACCGGCGATGCTTCTGGCTTGGAGCAGTTCACCACCAACCTTCAGTTCCTGAGGGCTGAGGGTGTCGAGGTCGCGGGTTCGTTCGGCATCAATACGCCGAGCTTCGGCAAGTTCCGCTTCAACGCCATCGTCAATCATTATCTGACGCAGGAGTCGCAGAGCTCCACACTCAACCCAGTGATCGATTGCAAGGGCTTTTACGGCACGCAGTGCGGCAATCCGCTGCCGGAAACCCGCTTCACGCAGCGCACCACCTGGGATATCGCCAACTTCGAGCTGACCTATCTCTGGCGCTTTATCGGCAAGACTGAGATCGAAACCGCCCAGATCGACCCCGATCAGGATGGTGACGCAGACGTCTTCCCGGCGTTCCAGAAGATCAAGGCTTTCAACTATCTCGACTTGGGCCTGGCGTATAACGTCACCAAGAAGATCAAGGTGAGCGGCCTGGTGACCAACGTGTTCGAGAAGGATCCGCCGGTGGTGGGCAACGAGGCTGCTGATACTCGTTCCAACTCAGGCAATACCTTCCCCAGCGTTTATGATCCGCTCGGTCGCACCTTCTCGATCGGTGTGAGTGCAGCGTTCTAAACTGGTCGTAGCAATCAAGACGGCGGGCTTCGGCCCGCCGTTTTTTTTTGGCCCAATGATTTGTTGGTCAGTCCAAACAAAAACGCCGCCCGAAGGCGGCGTTTTTACAAGCGCGAAACGACTAGCCGAGAGCGGCAATGTGTGCGGTCAGGCGGCTCTTGTGGCGTGCGGCCTTGTTCTTGTGGATCAGGCCACGATCAGCGTAGCGATCAATCACCGGCACCATGGCGGCATAGGCGGCGAGTGCTTCCGGCTTGTTCTTGGCTTCAACAGCCTTCACGACCTTCTTGATCGTGGTGCGAACCATCGAACGCTGGGCGGTGTTCTGTTCGCGGGCTTTGACGGCCTGGCGGGCGCGTTTTTTGGCTGAGGCAATGTTGGCCAAGATGTAACTCCGGTGAGACTGGTGAGCCGCGAGGCGGCACACACGGTAAGATGGCAAAAAAGGGCGCGAAGTATGGTCGTTGTCCTTATGACCTGTCAATGACTGAACCCATCTCTGCGCCCAATCCACCCCCCGCCCAAAAGGGGCCGTCCCTGAATCGCTCCACCGGCATCGTCAGCGGCATGACGCTGCTCTCGCGAGTGCTGGGTTTCGTGCGCGAGATCATGCTCGCCACCGCCTTCGGCGCGGGGGCGGCGATGGATGCCTTTCTCGTCGCCCTGCAGATCCCCAACTTCGGTCGCCGCATGTTTGCCGAAGGTGCATTCAGCCAGGCCTTCGTGCCGGTATTCACCGAGACCAAGACCCAACAGGGCCATGAGGCCTCGCGCGAGATGGTGGCGGTGGTGATGGGCACGCTCGGGGGCGTGCTCTCGCTCATCACCATGGCCGGCTGCCTCGCCGCACCCGTGCTGGTGTGGATGTTCGCCTCCGGTTTTGCCAGCGACGCCGGCAAGGCCGAGCTGTCGGCCGAACTGTTGCGCTGGACTTTCCCCTACCTGATGTTCATCTCGCTCACCTCGATGGCGGGCGGTGTTCTCAATGCCTACGGGCGCTTCGCACTGCCTGCGTTCACGCCGGTCATCCTCAATCTCTGCCTGATCGCCTCTGCCTTCATCGGCGATGGCGGCGTACATGTCCTGGCCTATGCCGTGTTCGTCGCTGGCGTGCTGCAATTTGCCGTGCAGCTGCCGGCACTCGCCAGGCTCAGGCTGCTGCCGCGCCCGCGCTGGGCCTGGGGCGATGGCCGCGTGCGGCGCATCCTCAAGCTCATGGTGCCGGTGCTGATCGGCTCGTCCATTGCGCAGGTCAGCTTGCTGCTCAACAGCAATCTCTCGACGCATTTCGGCGATGGCTCGGTCAGCTGGCTGTATTACGCCAATCGCCTCATGGAGTTCCCGCTCGGCATCTTCAGCATCGCCGTCGGCACCGCCATCCTCCCGGCGCTTGCCGCCCAGCACGCGCTGGCGGATACGCAGAAGTTTTCCGCCACGCTGGACTGGGCGCTGCGCGCCATCCTCATCATCGGCCTGCCGGCCGCCTTCGGCATGGTGCTGGCGGCGGGGCCGCTGGTCGCGGCGGTCTACGGGCATGGACGCTTCACCGCCAACGATGTGCAGATGACCACCTGGGCGCTATGGGCCTATGGCGCCGGCTTCATGGGCTTTTCGCTGGTCAAGGTGCTGGTGCCGGGCTTCTATGCGCGGCAGGAAACCAGGCTGCCAGTGCGCTACGCCATCACCGGCCTCGTCGTCGGCATGGCCTTCAGCCTCGCGCTGTTCGTGGCGCATCGTGCCTCCGGCATCGAAGGCGCACATGTGGGATTGGCGATCTCGACCTCGCTGACTGCCTGGGTCAATGCGGGGTTGCTGTTGCGCAGGCTCAGGGCCGACCGCATCTATGTGCCGGGGGCGGGCTGGGGCGTATTCGCAGGCAAGGTCACGCTCGCCACGCTGGCCATGTCCGGGGTGCTCCACCTGTTTTATGCGCCGATGGCAGAGTGGCTGGCGCTGGGTGCCTGGGTGCGCGGTGGTCGCTTGGCAGTGCTGATTGGTGCGGCGATGGCGGCGTACTTTGGCGTGCTGCTCGCCTTGGGCATTCGTCCGCGCGACCTCAAGCCCCGGCGCGGCTAAACTTGCCGCCCCTTGAAAGCCCAAGACGCGCGATGGAATTGATCCGTGGCCTGCACAATCTGCGCAATGTCTCGCGCGGCTGTGTGCTGTCCATCGGCAACTACGATGGCGTGCATCTGGGGCATCAGGCGCTGTTGGCCCAGCTGCGCCAGCACAGTGCAGAAACCGGTCTGCCCGCCACAGTGCTCACCTTCGAGCCGACGCCGCGCGAATACTTTGCCCCCGCCCAAGCACCGCGTCGCGTCCTCACCCTGCGCGACAAGGTGGATGCGCTCGCTGCCTATGGCGTGCAGCGCGTTGTCATCGCCTCGTTCGACGCACGCCTCGCCGCATTGAGCGCCGAGGCATTCATTACTGATGTGATCGCCCGCGACTTTGGCACCCAGGCATTGGTGATCGGCGATGACTTCCGCTTTGGTGCGCAGCGCCGTGGCGACTTCGCCATGCTGCAAGCACACGCCGCTGGCTTGGGCTATCAGCTGTTGCGGGCGCCCACGGTCGACTTCGATGGCCTGCGCTGCTCCTCCACTGCCCTGCGTGCTGCCCTCGCCGCTGGCGAACTCGAACCCGCCCGCAAGATGCTGGGTCGCCGCTACGCCATTTCAGGCCGCGTGCGCCACGGCAAGAAGCTCGCACGCGAGTTGGACATGGCCACCGCCAACCTGCCGTTGAAGCGCTTGCCACCGCTGCCCTTTGGCGTTTACGCCATCCGCGCCCATGTGCCGGGCCGCTTCGTTGGCGCGGCGGGCATTGCGAGCTTGGGCGTGCGGCCTGCCGTCGGTGGCACACCTTGCCTGCTGGAGGCGCATCTGTTTGGCGTGAAGCCGGATTTGTATGGCGCGGAAATGAAGGTGGAGTTTTTGCGCTTCGAGCGCGAGGAGCAGAACTTTGCCTCGCTCGATGCGCTCAAGCAGCAGATGTTCATCGACGCGGATCGTGTCAAAACCTTTTTTGCCAATGTGAACCGTGGCACTTAATTGAATCGAGTTACCCAGAGGCTTGTCAGCGTGGCTGAAGAATCGAAATACAAAGACACCATCCATCTGCCGCAGACCGAATTTGCGATGCAGGCCAACCTTGCCAAGCGCGAGCCGGACATGCTGGCGCGCTGGGAAGCCGATGGGGTCTACGCGGGCCTGATGGCAGCCCACGAAGGTGCCACGCGCGACGACAGCTTCTACTTTCTGGATGGCCCGCCCTACGCCAACGGCGACATCCACATCGGCCACGCCGTCAACAAGGTGCTGAAGGACATGGTGGTGAAGGCCGAGCGCCTCAACGGCAAGCGCGCGCCCTTTGTGCCCGGCTGGGACTGCCACGGCCTGCCCATCGAGCTGATGGTGGAGAAGAAGTTCGGCAAGGTCGGCGAGAAGTTGACTGCCGCCGAGTTCCGCGCCCACTGCCGCGTGTATGCAGCTGAGCAGATCGAGCGACAGAAGCTTGACTTCAAGCGCCTTGGCATCCTTGCCGACTGGGACAAGCCCTATCTCACCATGCAGCCCGCCTACGAGGCCGAGCAGCTGCGTGTGCTGTCTCGTATTTGTGAGCGCGGGCATGTGGTGCGCGGCTTCAAACCGGTGCACTGGTGCCTTGATTGCGGCAGCTCGCTGGCCGAGGCCGAGGTGGAGTATCAGGACAAGCAGTCTTCGGCGATTGATGTGGCTTTTATTGCGGCGGATGCTTCTGACGTGGCAAATCGCTTCGGTAAAGCGGATTGGAAACAACCCATCGCATTTCCAATCTGGACAACTACACCTTGGACTTTGCCTGCGAATCAGGCCATCACGGTTGGACCAGAGCTCGACTATGTGCTTGTCAACTTCATTGATCGGGGAGACTTTCCTCCGAACCTAATTGTTGCGAAAGAGCTTTTGCCATCGCTTGAGAAGCGCTACCAATCTGGCAGCTACGTCTACGCAGAAGTGAAGGGCAAGGCGCTCGAGGGTGCCAAGGCGCAACACCCCTTTGCCGATCGCATCGTCCCCATCATCTGCGGCGAGCACGTCACGCTCGATGCCGGCACCGGCCTTGTCCACACCGCGCCCGCGCATGGCGTCGAAGACTTCGTGGTCGGCAAGGTCTATGGCCTTGCCGTGGACAATCCCGTCGGCAGCAATGGCGTGTTCGTCGCCAACGCCCCGCTGGTCTCAGGCCAGCATGTGCGCAAGGCGGAGGAGCCGATTCTGGCTGCGCTCGAAGCCAGTGGCGCGCTGCTGCACAAGGCCACCATCACCCACAGCTACCCGCACTGCTGGCGGCACAAGACGCCGCTGATCTTCCGCGCCACGCCGCAGTGGTTCATCAGTATGGACAAGGCCGGTTTGCGACGCGATGCACTCGCCGCCATCAAGGCCACGCGCTGGATTCCGTCCTGGGGCGAGGAGCGCATCGCCGGCATGATCCGTGATCGCCCGGACTGGTGCATCTCGCGGCAGCGGTTCTGGGGTGTGCCGCTGGCCTTGTTCATCGACCGCGCCACGCAGGAGCCGCATCCCGATACGGCGGCACTGCTGCTGCGCGTCGCCGATGCCGTCGAAGCCAAAGGGCTTGAAGCCTGGTTTGGCAGCACGCCCGCCGATTGGGGTATGGACGAGACACAGTACGAGAAAGGCACCGACACGCTCGACGTCTGGTTCGACTCCGGCGTCGCCCAACCTGCGAGCTTCGTCGGCAATGGCCAGGCCGTGCCAGAGCAATGCGACATCTATCTCGAAGGCAGCGACCAGCATCGCGGCTGGTTCCACTCCAGCCTGCTCACCCGCGTCGCCACCCATGGCATCGCCCCCTACAAGAGCGTGCTCACCCACGGCTTCACGGTGGACGAGCAGGGCCGCAAGATGAGCAAGTCGCTCGGCAATGTGGTGGCGCCGCAAAAAGTGATCAGCACGCTGGGTGCCGACGTGCTGCGCCTGTGGGTGGCCTCGTCCGATTACTCCGGCGAGATCGCCATCAGCGATAACCTGCTGAAACGCACCGCCGATGCCTATCGCCGCATCCGCAACACCGCGCGTTATCTGCTCGGCAGCCTGCAGGGCTTCGATCCGGCGACCGACTCGGTGACCCCTGCAGACATGGTGGCGGTGGATCGCTGGGCGATCAGCGAGGCCGCGCGCGTGCAGGGCGAGATCAAGGCCGCCTATGCCGATCGCGAGTTCCATCGCGTCTATCACACGCTGCACAACTACTGCGTCAACGATCTCGGTGGTTTGTATCTCGACCTGCTGAAGGATCGGCTCTACACGCTGCCGGAGAAATCCCTGGCGCGTCGCAGCGCACAGACCGCGCTACTGCACATCGCCGAAGGACTGGTGCGCTGGATTGCGCCGATCCTTTCCTTCACGGGCGATGAAATCTGGCGGCTGCTGCCGGGGGATCGTTCGCAGAGCCTGTTCCTGCAGGACTGGTGGGTGTTCCCTGCGGTCACCGCAGACGAGCTGGATTGGGCCCAGCTCATCGCCGTGCGCGAGGCGGTGCGCAAGGAGCTGGAAGGCTTGCGCACCAGCGGTGGCATTGGTTCGTCCTTGCAGGCGGAAGCCAGCATCGCGGCCGATGGCACGACACTGGCCGCGCTTCAGCGCACTGGCAATGAGCTTCGCTTCTGGCTGCAGACCTCGGCGGTGAAACTGGTCGCGGCAAACGAAGGCCTCAAGGTGACCGCCCTGGCCTCAACGCACGCCAAATGCGACCGCTGCTGGCACTACCGTGAAGACGTGGGCCAGCACCAAGGCCACGAAACCATCTGCGGCCGCTGTGTTTCCAATATCGAAGGTCCGGGCGAAACCCGGAAATATTTCTAATGCACACCAACTTCCGCTGGCTCATTCTCTCCATCATCACCCTCGTGCTCGACCAGCTCAGCAAGTTCTGGGTCGAGGCGCGTCTGCCGCACTACGGCAGCGAGCCGATCATGCCGTTCTTCAATCTCGTGCATTTGCAGAACACGGGTGCAGCGTTCTCGATGTTTCGTGAGGCACCCAAGCTGATGTTCATCGGCCTTGCCACCATCGTCTCGCTCGGCATCCTGTCCTGGCTCAACAAGCACCGGCAGGGTGAGACGTTCACGGCGGTGGGCCTGTGCCTGATCATGGGTGGCGCCATTGGCAACGTGATTGACCGCATCCGTCTCGGCCATGTCACGGACTTCGTGGACTTCTATGTCGGCAACTGGCACTTCGCGGCCTTCAATGTCGCCGATGCTGCCATCTCGGTCGGGGCCGCACTGCTCATCCTCGACATGCTGCTTGAATGGAAACGTGGCGGCATCAAGGCCTGATGCCTGATGAGGCATCGGGCGATAATGTGAAAACCATGCAAATCCTGCTCGCCAATCCCCGTGGTTTCTGCGCCGGTGTCGATCGCGCCATCGAGATCGTCGAGCGCGCGCTCGATGCGCTCGGCGCACCGATCTATGTGCGGCACGAGGTGGTGCACAACCGCTTCGTAGTCGAGAACCTCAAGGCCAAGGGCGCGGTGTTCGTCGAGGAGATCGACGAGATTCCGGAGGGAGCCACCTGCATCTTCTCCGCCCATGGCGTGGCGCGTTCGGTGGTCGAGGCGGCCAAGGCGCGCGGCCTGACGGTGTTCGACGCGACCTGCCCGCTGGTGACCAAGGTCCACATCGAAGTAAAGCGCTACGCCCGCGAGAAGCGCGAGGTGGTGCTGATCGGCCATGAGGGCCACCCGGAAGTGGAAGGCACCATGGGCCAGTTCGACACCGGCTTCGGCGGTGCGATCTATCTCGTTGAAACCCCCGAAGACGTGGCGAAGCTGCCGATCCGCAACCCTGCGCATATGGCCTATGTCACGCAGACGACCCTCTCCATGGATGACACCGCGAAGGTGATCGACGCGCTGCGCCAGCACTTTCCGCTCATCATGGGGCCGCGCAAGGATGACATCTGCTACGCCACCACCAACCGGCAGGATGCGGTGAAACAGCTTGCCGCGCAGTGCGAGGTGATGCTGGTGGTGGGCTCGAAGAACTCATCCAACTCCAACCGTCTGCGCGAACTCAGCGAGCTTTTGGGCACACCTGCCTATCTCATCGACGGGCCGGAAGATATTGACCCGCAATGGGTTGCAGGCAAGGACAAGGTGGGTGTCACGGCAGGTGCGAGTGCGCCGGAGACATTGGTCAAACAAGTGGTTGCACGCCTGCAAACCCTGGGCGGCATTGCACCGCAGGAACTGGCGGGGCGCGAGGAGCACATCATCTTCTCGCTGCCGCCTGCGTTGCGGCGGGCAGTGCGTGAAGCCACCCTGCCGCGCCTGGCTTAGCGCCGCCAGCAATTCGTTGCTGCGGCCGCACCGATGCTGCTGCCACGCTCACCAGCGGACGAGACACAGATCGTGCCGCACTTCGCATCCGGCTGGGTGGCTACCGGTGCGGCATCCAGCCGGAACGCCAGCGCCGTCGCGGCACCGCCCGCACCGCAGCTGGCGGCGTTGGCATTGCCGGTCAGGGTGAGGGTGTACAGCGCACCCGTGCTGCTGTCGCTGATCCGGTTATCGCTGGTCACGTAGACCGTCGTCGTGGCGCTGCCGATGCCCAGGCGAGCAAAGCTGGTGGCGTAGCCCTTGTGATCCGCCGCATAGCTTTCCTGCCGCGTCAGCAACTCCTGCAGCGCCGCCTTTGCCACCGTGCGGTTGGTGCGGATCACGTAATCGCGGTAGCTCGGCACCGCGACGGCGGCGAGCAGGCTGACGATGACGATGACGATCAATAGCTCGATGATCGTCATGCCGTCTTGTTGCCGCAAAGACGAAAGAGGCAGTTTCATTTCTGGGTTTCGCCGATACGCTCGCGCCAGCTGGCGCGGTAGGTATCTTTGGCGGGGATGGCGTAAACCTGCCCGCCTGCGGCCTGCTGGGTTCCCGCGAGTGTGTTGATCTCACCCGGCAGGCCTGTGCCGAGCGGCACGTCGCGGC
>JAKFXK010000014.1 GCA_021731445.1 Nevskiaceae bacterium
CCCGCGCCGCACGCACGCTTTCCAGCGACGATGTCGATGCGCTCGATGAGCGCATCGACATCGTCGCTGGAAAGCGTGCGTGCGGCGCGGGTGATGAACTCGCAAAGCTCCGGCAGCTCGCCGCGCCAGCGCGCGAGGCTTGCGGCATCCATCTCCTCTTCGGTTGGCAGCGGCGAGATGGGGGCTGGCCCGGCGGCATTGACGGCGAAGATGCGGTACAGCTCGGCATCGAGCATCTCGCGGGTGATGGGCTTGCGCAGATAGCCGTCGAACAGCTTGCGCAGGTTGCCCTCCTCCCCAAGCATGCTGGAGGCGGTGGCGGCCACCACCTGCACGTTGGCGAGCGCGGGATTGGCGCGAATGCGGCGCAGCGCCTCCACCCCGTCGACCTCCGGCATGCGGAGATCCATCAGCACCAGATCGGGTTTTTCGCGCTCGGTGAGTGCGACTCCACTGGCCCCGCCGCTGGCATAAAACAGCGCGTGCGGGCTGTTGACGAAGAAACCCTCGATCAAGCGCCGGTTGAGCTCGACATCGTCCACCACCACGATTTTCAGTGGCCTGAGCGGCTGGCGCAGCAGCAGGGGCGGCAAGGGCAGCAAGGGTTCGGCACTGATGTCGACGCGGCCATCGGTGGCGATGCCGGGCAGCCGCACGGTGAAAGTCGAGCCGCTGCCGAGTTTCGAGTGCACGCCGATGACGCCGCCCATCATCTCGACGATACGCTCGACGATCGAAAGCCCCAGCCCCGCGCCCGGTCCCGCGTTTTTATTTTCGAGCTGGATGAACGGCTCGAAAATCTTCTTGAGCTTGGCATCTGGAATGCCGACGCCGGTGTCCTCGATGGCGATGATGAGGGTGACGCTGGTCCCGCTCTCAGGCTGCACGGTGACGCGGGTGGTGATGCGGCCCTGGTGGGTGTACTTGAGCGCGTTGCCGATCAGGTTGATGAGCACCTGCCTGAGCCGCAAGGGGTCAACCGTGCCGCGCTGCGGCAGCTCGTCTGGCAGCAGCATTTGCAGCTGGATGCCTTTCTCCGCCGCCATGTGCGAGAACAGGGTCTCGCAACTGCGGAACAGCTCGCGCAGATCGGTGGGCTGCGGGTGCAGTTCCAGCCGGCCGGCCTCGATCTTACTCATGTCGAGGATGTCGTTGATCAGACCCAGCAGCACCTGGCCGCTCTGGTTGATGGCCTGCACGTAGAACTTCTCACGCTCGCCCTGCACGGTTTCCCGCAGCAATTGCGCGAAACCGAAGATCGCGTTCATCGGTGTGCGGATCTCGTGACTCATGTTGGCGAGAAAAGTGCTTTTCTCGCGATTGGCAATGTCGGCGAGTCTCGAGCGATCACGTTCCTGCAACAGTACTGACTGCGCCTTGGCTTGTGCGCGCAGCAGGAACAGGCTGGCCAGGCTGACGAGGGCGGCGATAAAAATCAGCGATAGCAGGATGCCGTCGCGCGTTGCCGAGAGCTCACTCACCCTGTCCATGCGCGCGAAGGTCCCGACGCCGATATTGTTGCGCAGCGCCTGCATGTCGGTATGCAGATCGGTCATCAGCGCCTTGCCGATGTCGGTGCTGATGAACTCGATGGCCGCGTCGCGGCCCTGAGTGCGCTCGATCTCGAAGGTTTTTTCCAGTTCCAACAGCCTGTTTTCGAGGCTCTGCTGGATGCGCACGAACAGCTTCTTGTTTTCCTCCCTGCTGAGCTGGCCTGCAATCTTGCCCATCACGATTTTGATCTGCTGCTGCGCCTGGAAGTGCGGCTCCAGATAACTCTGCTTGCCGGTCAGGAAGTAGCCACGCTGACCGGTTTCGAGGTCGCTGACCAGCTGGCCCATTTGATTGACATCGGCCAGCAGGCGGTTGTCGGCGGCGATGCGATCGCGCTGGCTGATCAATCGCTGGTTGAGCAAGTAGATGACACTGCCGATGATGAACAGCAGCACCACCACCACGCCAGAGAAAAACTGCATGTAGCGCCAAAAGCTGGCGTTGCTGTCCTGGCTGGCCACCTGTTTGTCGCGGGTGTCCTGCTTCTTCTGGTGTTCCGCCTGGGCGTATTCAGTCATCGAGACGGTCAGTCAGGGTACGTGCTGCGCGGCTGATGCGCAGGACGCACCATATCAGCGGCTCCTGCGGAGTGCCTGAACAGGCGGTTCAGCAGGCATGCCTAGTCTTGGGAAATCTGTACAGAACCTTTCTAAAGGTAACGCCAGCGCATGCCGTCTTTCGAGTCCTCGACCATCACGCCGCTGGCCTTGAGATGATCACGGATGCGATCGGATTCCGCCCAGTTTCTGGCCGCACGGGCAGCGATGCGCTCGGCGATCAGTGCCTCGATGGCAGTGACATCAAGCGCGCCTTCGGCCTGCGGTGGGGCATAGGCAAACCATTGCTCATGGCCTTGCTGCAAAAGGCCGAGCAGCAGGCCCGCATCCAGCAATTGCGCCTTGATGCGCGCCCTGTCGGGGGCCTCGGTCGCCTTGTTGGCTTGGCGTGCCAGCTCGAACAACTCTGCCAGTGCCATCGGTGTGTTGAGGTCGTCTTCCAGCGCGTCAATGAAGGCTTGCGGGGCGGTGACGTTGGTAGCAGGCACAACCTCGCCCAGCTCGCGAAGTGCGCCATAGAGGCGGTCGAGTTTCTTCCTCGCATCGGCGATCACCTCCTCGTTCCAGTCCAGCGGCTGGCGGTAGTGGCCGGTGAGCAGCACCAGGCGGATCAGCTCGCCCGGCAAGAGCTTGACCAGGTCATGCACCAGCGTGACGTTGCCGAGCGACTTGCTCATCTTTTCGCCCTGCATATTGACGAAGCCGTTGTGCAGCCAGTAGCGGGCAAAGGGCTTGCCGCCGTGGGCACAGACGCTTTGGGCAATCTCGTTTTCGTGATGCGGAAAAATCAGGTCAAGCCCGCCGCCGTGGATGTCGATGGTCTCGCCCAGCACCGCCTCGGCCATCGCCGAGCACTCGATGTGCCAGCCGGGGCGGCCCCGGCCCCAAGGGCTGTCCCAGCCGGGCTGCTCTGGTGCCGAAGGTTTCCACAGCACGAAGTCGCCTGCGTGCTTCTTGTAAGGTGCAACCTCGACGCGCGCCCCGGCCATCAGCGACTGCTCGTCGCGCTTGGAGAGCTTGCCGTAGTCGGCATAGCTCAGGGTGTGAAACAGCACATTGCCTTGCGCGACATATGCGTGCTCGCTGGCGATCAATCGCCCGATCATCGAAAGGATCTGGGGGATGTGGGCTGTGACGCGCGGTTCGAGGTCGGGTCGGCTGACGCCCAGCGAGGCCAAGTCTTCGTGATAGGCCGCCGTGTAGCGGTCGGTGATGACGCTGATCGCCACACCTTCTTTCACGGCGGCGGCATTGATCTTGTCTTCGACATCGGTGATGTTGCGGGCGTAGACCACCTGCGGATAGCGCCGCCTGAGTACGCGCGCAAGCACGTCGAACACCACCGCAGGCCGCGCGTTGCCGATGTGGGCATAGCTGTAGACCGTGGGGCCGCAGACATACATGGTGACGCGCGCGGGGTCGCTGGGAGCGAAGTCTTCTTTTTTACCGGCGAGGGTATTGAAAAGCTGCATGTTGTTTTCGTTTTTTAATGGGGCTCCCGAAAAGCATTGACCGACCGAAGGGAGGGAAAACTTTTGGGGATAAAAGTAGTGCGCAAGGATACCTTGCGCCATGCAGTCTTCAGCCCTTCGCTTCGGCCAGCCAGCTGGTTATTTCGGCTTGTGCCTCACGGCTGGGACGCTGGGTCAGGTCGAGTGCGTGAAAGTCGCAGAGGCCTGCGGCGCGATCTGCAAAGAAGTACCTCAGGCTCTGGTAGATGGTAGGGAAGGCAATCTCCTGCCAGGGGATTTCGTCTTCCGCCATCAGCCGCACCTCGCTGCTCTCGCTGGTGGGGCCGAAACCTGCGCCCTCCGGCAACCGGCCGCGATGGATCACGTAGACCTGCGAGACGTAGGTGACGCTGATGACGCAGAGCAGATCCTGCACCTCGATCACCGCGCCTGATTCCTCCATCCCCTCGCGCGCCGCACCCTGGCTGCTGGTCTCGCCGAGTTCCATGAAGCCCGCCGGGAAGGTCCACTTGCCCTTGCGCGGCTCGATGTCGCGGCGGCACATCAGCACGCGGCCATCCGCTGCTTCGGGGATCACCCCGACGATGATCTTGGGGTTGATGTAATGGATAGTCTTGCAGACGGTGCAGACATGGCGCGGCAGGTGGTCGCCATCGTCGGGGATGCGCACTTCCACCGGGCTGCCGCAGGCGCTGCAAAACTTCATCGGGGTCTCCGCAAGCTGGTGCGCGATCTTGCCTCAAAGGCATTCGCCGGGTGATTGCTGACAAGCATCGTTATAATTCGCGCCCTCAAGCCTGAGTGGCGGAACTGGTAGACGCAGCGGACTCAAAATCCGCCGAGGTAACCCCTCGTGAAGGTTCGATTCCTTTCTTAGGCACCAGACACTAAAAACCCGGCTTTGCCGGGTTTTTAGTGTCTGGTGCCGTTGGCACATGAGGTTATTTGGTCGCCCCCAGAGATTCCGCATTTCAGCGAAATCACTTGCCCCCTCGCCGGGGCTGTCGAAGAGCAGCGATGTTGTTGAGCAAATGAAGCGCAGCGATTTCACCTACCACCTGCCCCAAGAGCTGATCGCCAGCCATCCAGTGATGCCGCGCTCGGCGTCGCGGCTGCTGCATGTGGCCACCGATGGCCTGCACGACCGGCAGATGCTTGACCTGCCCATGCTACTGGCGCCAAGCGATCTGATCGTGTTCAACGACACCAAAGTCATCAAGGCACGGCTGATCGGTGCCAAGCCCACGGGCGGACGCGCCGAGGTGTTGGTGGAGCGGGTGCTAAGCGATACCGAAGTACTGGCGCAGCTGGGTGCGAGCAAGAAGCCGAAGGTGGGTGGCGAGATCATCATCGCTGATGGCCGCTTAGTGATGGTTGGAAGGGATGATGACCTTTTCCACCTGCGCTGGGATGGCCCCGGCACCGTCTGGTCTCTGATGGAGCGGGCAGGGGCTTTGCCACTGCCGCCCTACATCGAGCGTGCACCAGACGCCGAGGACGAAACCCGCTACCAGACGGTGTTCGCCGACAAGCCGGGTGCAGTTGCCGCACCCACAGCCAGCTTGCATTTCGACGAGGCGCTGCTGGCCGCGCTGGCTGTGCGCGGCGTACGGAGTGCGAAGCTCACGCTGCACGTCGGCGCAGGCACCTTTCAGCCACTTCGGGTCGAGAACCTTGAAGATCATGTGATGCACGCCGAGCACTATGAGGTTCCGGCCGCGACCGCCGCAGCCATTGCCGCCACACGCGCAGCAGGCCGTCGCGTCATCGCAGTGGGTACGACCGTGGCGCGGGCGCTCGAGTCCGCGTTGGCCGAAGGTGGCAAGCCCAGCGGCGACACGCGCCTGTTCATCACGCCGGGCTATCGCTTCCGCGCGGTTGATCTGTTGCTGACCAACACCCATCTGCCGGAATCGACCCTGCTGATGCTGGTCTGCGCCTTTGGAGGCTATGAGCGCTTGATGGCGGCGTACCGCCACGCCGTGGCACAGCGGTACCGGTTTTTCAGCTATGGCGATGCGATGCTGATCGAGCCTGTGGCGGCTTTGGGGAAATAGGCCGCGCGCAGCTGTGCGAAGGCGCCGATCCACTCGGTGAACACGAACAGCCAGAGGATCGGCGGCGCGCCATTGATCACCAGAAACCACACCAGTGTGGCACCGACCCAGAGTCGTCCCCAGCCATCGACCACGGCCATCCAGGGGGCTGCATAGAGGATGCGTGCCGCGCACCATACCGTCACCAGCGAGCCCATGAGACTGACAAAGACAAGGTGGATCGGCTCGAACACCGGTGCCTGCGATACGCCACCCATCAGGCCGTTCAGGGTGTAAAGACCGCCAATGAAATGGACCGACAGGGGCGGTATGGCCGGCAGCCAGCTGACCGCCGTATCGAGCCAAGCCCAGAAGCGGACCGTCTTGGTGGAGATGTGGTCAAAGCGGCGCATTGCGAATTCCGTCGGTGAATACGCAAAGGTTACGAGATAATCGCGCCATGAGATTCGAGTTGATCAAAACCGACGGCGCGGCACGGCGCGGCCGCCTGCACCTGCAGCATGGCGTGGTCGAAACCCCCATATTCATGCCGGTGGGCACCTACGGCACGGTCAAGGCCATGACGCCGCCAGAGCTGCGCGAGGTGGGCAGCCAGATCATCCTCGGCAATACCTTCCACCTCTGGCTGCGCCCCGGCGAGCAGACCATCGCCAGGCTGGGCGGCCTGCACCACTTCATGAACTGGGATGGGCCGATCCTCACCGACAGCGGCGGCTTTCAGGTGTGGAGTCTGTCGGCACTGCGCAAGCTGACGGAGGAGGGCGTGCACTTCGCCTCGCCGGTGAATGGCGACAGGGTGTTTCTCTCGCCGGAGAAATCGATCCAGATCCAGCATGCGCTGGGCAGCGACATCGTGATGCAGTTCGACGAATGCACGCCGTATCCGGCCACCGAAGCAGAGGCGCGAAACAGCATGGAGCTGTCGGCGCGCTGGGGTGCGCGCTGCAAGACCGAACATGCGGACAATGCCAATGCGCTGTTCGGCATCGTGCAGGGTGGCATGCACGAGTCGCTGCGCAGGGAGTCGCTGCAACGGCTCACCGAGATTGGTTTTGATGGCTATGCCGTCGGCGGCTTGAGCGTCGGCGAGCCGGAGGAGGAGCGCCTGAAGGTGCTCGATGCCGTCGGCCCCGCGCTACCCGCCGCGCATCCGCACTACCTGATGGGTGTTGGCACGCCGCGCGATCTGGTGCAGGCCGTCGGGCGCGGAATCGACATGTTCGATTGCGTGATGCCGACGCGCAATGCCCGCAACGGCCATCTGTTCACCAGCGAAGGCGTCATCAAGATTCGCAACGCGCGCCACAAGGACGACCCCGCTCCGCTCGACCCGACATGTAGCTGCTCGACCTGCGCGAACTATTCGCGCGCCTATCTGCACCATCTGGATCGCTGCAACGAGATCCTCGGCTCACGCTTGAACACCCTGCACAACCTGCACTATTACCTCGAGTTGATGCGCCGCATCCGCGAGGCCATTGAGCTGGGTGTATTCACCGCGTTCTCGAAGGATTTTCTGAACGGGCCAGAAGGCGTGCCCGCTCGCTCTAAACTTAGCCCCACCAACGAAACCGCACCGGAGTGAAACCATGCGCTGGAGAGATGCGAGACGCAGCAGCAATGTTGAGGACGGCGGGAGCCGCGGCAGTGGCCTTCGCCTGGGCGGCGGTGGGGGGCTGGGCATCGGCGGCATTGCCGCCGTGGTCGTCATCAGCCTCATCCTCGGCAAAAACCCGCTGGAGATGCTCGGCCTGGTCAACTCGGTGGTCGGAGGTGGCGGTGCGGTGCCAACTCAAAATGCCGCGCCCTCGGCCGAAAACAACCAAAACCGCGAGTTCGTAGCCGCCATCCTCGGTGAGACGGAGGATGTCTGGAGCGCGATCTTTACCCAGTCAAGCACCCGGTACGAGCAGCCCAAGCTGGTGCTGTTCGCAGGTGCGGTGCAGACCGCCTGCGGTGGTGCGTCCAGCGCCAGCGGGCCGTTCTATTGCCCCGGCGATCACAAGGTCTATCTCGACACCGGCTTCTTCGACGAGATGCGCGCGAAGATGGGCGGCGGCGGTGATTTTGCAGAGGCCTATGTGATCGCACATGAAGTCGGCCACCATGTGCAGACACTCATCGGCGTGAGTGCGAAGGTCAACGAAGCGCGACGTGCTGGGCAGGATGTGAAGGGTGACGGCGGTCTGCTGGTGCGGCAGGAATTGCAGGCCGATTGCTTCGCTGGCCTCTGGGCGTACCACGCCCAGCAGCGCCACAACTGGCTGGAAGCCGGGGATATCGAAGAGGCCATGAACACTGCGACCGCCATTGGCGATGACCGTTTGCAACAGCAATCACAAGGGCAGGTGGTGCCAGATGCCTTCACCCACGGCACCGCCGCGCAGCGGGTGCGCTGGTTCAAGGTCGGTTTCGAGAAAGGGGATGTCAACGCCTGCGATACCTTTGTCGCACGCAATCTTTGATTGAATTGCGCAACGTAGGTTGTAGCTTCGCCACGCTCGCCCCAGCCTACGTACTTGCGAACGATGCCCTCAACTGCGGGCGATCACGTTACAGCAGCTTCTCGATGTCCTTGGCAATGTCTTCCGGCTTGTCCATCGACCCGTACCGCTTCACCACCTTGCCGTCCTTGCCGACGAGAAATTTGGTGAAGTTCCACTTGATGCCTTCGGTGCCAAGCAGGCCGGTGGCTTCGCTCTTCAGGTGCTGGTAGAGCGGGTGGGCCTCATCGCCATTGACCTTGATCTTGGCGAACATCGGGAAGCTCACGTCGTAGGTCAGCGAGCAGAACTGCATGATCTCCGCCTCATCGCCCGGCTCCTGGTGGCCGAACTGATCGCAGGGGAAGCCGAGCACGGCGAAGCCCTTGTCCTGGTATTGCTTGTGGATGGCTTCAAGGCCTTTGTATTGAGGCGTAAAGCCGCATTTGCTGGCGACGTTGACGACGAGCGTCACCTTGCCCTTGTAGGCGTCAAGCGCGGCCTCTTTGCCGTCGATGGTCTTGGCGGAAAAATCGTATGCGGTGGTCATGTCGTTCTTTTCCTCTTAAAGCGGGGCCGCGAGGCCCCGGTGGATACAGTAAAGCAGCAGCTTGCGGCTCAAGCCGCAAGCTGAGTCGCGGGCAAGCTCATGAAATCGCCAGACCCGCTTTTCACGGTCTCGCACAACGGCGTGACCTGCGTGAGCAGCTTGCTGGCAAAGAAGCGTGCGGTGGTGAGTTTTGCAGCTTTGAAGCTGGCGTCATCCGAAAGGCTCGCCGCCTGTGCCATGCGCAGCCAGTTGTAGCCGAGGTACACCAGCGAGAAGGCGCGCAGGTAATCGCAGCAGCCGAACGAGGCTTCCTCTGGCTTGGCTTTGAAAGTCTCGTGGATCCAGCGGGTAGCAAACTCCAGATCGACCAAGGCTTTCTTCAGCGGCTCGGCAATGAAGGTGAACTCGGATCCTGCATCGGCCGCCGCTTTCTGCACCAGCGCAAAGAAACGCGCCACCGCGCGGCCCTCGTTGAGGAACAGCTTGCGGCGTACCAGATCCATCGCCTGGATGCCGTTGGTGCCTTCATAGAGGCAGAGGATCTTGCTGTCGCGCAAAATCTGCTCGACGCCATGCTCGCGGATGAAGCCGTGACCGCCGTAGACCTGGATCGCCATACTGCCCAGCTCCACCGCCATGTCAGTGCAATAGCCCTTGACCAACGGAGTGTTGAGTTCCACCCAGTCGTTGGCTTCCTCCCGCACGGCTTCATCGGGGTGATGGTGCGCGAGGTCTACATACATGCCAGTCTCGTAAGCGAGCACGCGAGCGCCTTCGGTGACGGCCTTCATGGTCAGCAACATGCGGCGCACGTCGGGGTGGTCGGCGATCGTGGCGTTGCCGTTGAAGGCCTTGCCCTGCTTGCGGTCCAGCGCGTAGCGGATGGCGTTCTGGGTGGCGAGTTCGCACTGGCCTAGGCCCTGCACGCCGACCAGGATACGCGCGAGATTCATCATCACGAACATGTTCATGATGCCCTCGCCGGGCTTGCCGATCATGGTGCCGGCCGCGCCATCGAAGTTCATCACGCAGGTGCAGCTGCCGTGGATGCCCATCTTGTGCTCGATGGCCGCACAGGTGACCGGATTGCGGGCGCCCAACGAGCCGTCGGCATTGATGAGGAGCTTGGGCACCACGAAGGTGGAAAGACCCTTGACGCCGCCCGGCGCGCCCTCGACGCGTGCGAGCACAAAGTGGACGATGTTGGGTGTGCAGTCGTGTTCGCCCGAGGTGATGAAGATCTTGCTGCCTTCGAGCTTGAAGCTGCCATCCGGCTGCGGGATGGCCTTGGTCTTCACCGCACCCAGGTCGGTGCCGGCCTGCGGTTCAGTCAGGCACATGGTGCCGGCCCATTCGCCCGCGCCGAGCCTGGGCAGGTAGGTGTTTTTCTGAGCGTCGTTGCCGTTGGCGAGAATCGCCTCGAAGCAGCCGGTGGTGAGGCCGGGAAACAAGGCAAAGCCGACGTTGGCAGAGCAGGCCATTTCCTCGACGACCTTGGCCATCGTGTAGGGCAGGCCCAGACCCCCGTACTCGCTGGTATTGGGCAGGCCGACATAGCCGTTGGCGGCGTATTTCTGGAAGGCCTCCTTGAAGCCATCGGGCAGGGTGACACTGCCGTCCGGGTGACGCTTGCAGCCCTGCGCGTCGCCGGGCGCGCTCAAGGGGAACAGCTCCTTCTCGCAGAACTTGGCAGCGGTTTCGATCATCTCCGCAAATACTTCAGGCGTCGCGTCGGCAAAGGCGGGGATGGACTCGCTCAAGCGGCCCACCTTCAGTACATCGTTGAGAACGAAATTGATCTCGCGCAGGGGTGCGTTATAGCTGGCCATGAAAGGCTTCTCCAGAATGGGGAAAGTGAGTGCGTGGAGTATAAGGGCGCATCGAATCTGACCGGATGCGGCGCAATTTCTTGACCGCTGTCATCGCAGGGGCGCTGACAGCGTTGTCTGACTCCGATAGGCTTACGAAAATATCGACGGCCGCATCTGCGGTTGCACTACAAGCCACATAGCGAGGAGTAGCAATGATGAAAGCATTGATCGGCCAGAAACATCTGGCAATCGCAACAAAGACGAATGGTCACATGCACCTGCTGGCAGCATTGGCACTCTCGGTGTGTGCGACCGCCCCGGCATTCGCCAAGGTGAGTGCCGATGAGGCTGCCAAGCTCAAGGCCACGCTGACGCCAGTGGGTGCCGAGCGTGGTGCCAATAAGGATGGCAGCATTCCCAAGTGGGAAGGCGGCCTTACCAAGGCGCCAGCCTGTTTCAAGCCGGGCGGCTGGTACTGCGATCCTTTCAGCGCCGACAAGCCCAAGTTCACCATCAGCAAGGCAAACCTCGATCAGTACAAGGCGAACCTCACGGACGGGCAGCGCGCGATCTTTGCCAAGTACGGCGACACCTACAAGATGAACGTCTACCAGACCCGCCGCACCGGCGCGTTTCCTGGCTTCGTCTACGAGGCCACGGCCAAGAATGCGGTGACCGCCGAGCTCGGCGGTGGCGGCGAGGCGATCTCGGGCGCGGCGGTGGGCATTCCCTTCCCGATCCCGAAGACCGGCAATGAGCCGATCTGGAACCACAAGCTGCGCTACCGCGGCTCCGGCATCGACCGCTGGAATGTGCAGGCGGCGGTCACCACCAGTGGCGATGCCAACGTCACCAAGATCCGCGAGCAGGTGAAGTTCAACTACGACACCAAGGGCATCACGCCGGAGCAGCTCAACAACGTCGGCCTCTACTTCATGCAGACGGTCACAGCCCCCCCCCGTCTGGCCGGTACCATCACCCTTGTTCACGAGACGATGGATCAGATCAAGGAGGCCCGTCGCGCCTGGCAGTACAACCCTGGCCAGCGCCGTCTGCGTCGCGCACCCAACGTCGGTTATGACAACCCCGGCACCGGTGCCGACGGCCTGCGCACCAATGACCAGACCGACACCTTCAACGGCGCGACCGACCGCTACACCTGGAAGATCGTCGGCAAGAAGGACATGTACATGCCCTACAACTCCTACGCGCTGCACAGCGACAAGGTGAAGTACAAGGACATCATCAAGCGCAGTCACATCAACCAGGATCTGCCGCGCTATGAGCTGCACCGGGTCTGGGTGGTGGAGGCCAACGTCAAGGCTGGCACCACGCACATTTACAAGAAACGCATGTTCTACATTGACGAGGACACCTGGCAGATCCTCTCGGTGGACAACTACGATTCACGCCTGACCATGTGGCGCGTGCAGGAGACGCACTTCATCACCGCCTACGACAAGCCCTTCCCGGCACCCGTGCTGGAATCCGTCACTGACCTGCAGTCGGGCCGCTACCTGATCCAGGCGATGAACAACGAGGAAACCGAGAACGTCGAGAAGGACTATGACGTCGCCTTCTTCGATCCCTCCAACGTGGCGAAGCAGGCATCGAAGTAAGGTTTTCGGCCTCAAGGTTGCAAGCGGAGCAAGGACGCGCCGCACGCTAGTTTTGCTTGGGGCATTGTGCGGGATGCACAGTGCCCCAGGCGCTCATAAATAATTAGATCGTCCCGAGGAGTTGCAATGAAACGCACACTGCTGATGGCATTGGGGCTCACCCTCGCCAGTTTTTCCGTGTTTGCCAAGGTTTCCCAAGAGGAGGCTGACAAACTCAAATCCACTCTCACGCCAGTGGGTGCGGAGCGCGCGGCCAACAAGGACGGCAGCATTCCCAAGTGGGAGGGTGGCCTGACCAAACCACCTGCCTGCTACGGCGGGCCGGGCAAACGGCTGTGCAATCCCTTTCCAGACGACAAGCCGAAATTCTCGATCACCAAGGCGAACATCGAGCAATACAAGACCAAGCTCACCGACGGTCAGAAGGCGCTGTTCAAGAAATATTCAGAAACATACAAGATGAACGTCTATCAGACGCGCCGCACGGGAGCCTTCCCTCAGTTTGTCTATGACGCCACCTACAAGAACGCCCTCAACGCTGAAATCGGTGGTGGTGGCGAGACGGTGGTCAACGCGATTCTGGGTATCCCCTACCCGATCCCGAAGAGCGGCAACGAAGTGATCTGGAACCACAAGCTGCGCTATCGCGGTGTCGGCGCCGACCGCTGGAACATCCAGGCGGCGGTGACCACGGGCGGTGACTTCAATCTGGTGAAGATCCGCGAGCAGGTGATGTTTCCCTACGATTCGAAAACCGCCAAGCCTGCCGACCTCAACAACGTCAGCATCTATTTCTTGCAGACCGTGGCTTCGCCGCCTCGTCTCGCGGGCACCATCACACTCGTCCACGAGACGATGGATCAGGTGAAAGAGCCGCGCCGCGCCTGGCAGTACAACCCCGGCCAGCGCCGCCTGCGCCGCGCGCCGAACGTGGGCTACGACAACCCCGGCACCGGCTCCGATGGTCTGCGCACCAACGATCAGTTCGACATGTACAACGGGGCCACTGACCGCTATACCTGGAAGCTGATCGGCAAGAAGGAGATATATGTCCCTTACAACGCCTACGCCTTGCACTCCGACAAGCTCAAATACAAAGACTTCGTCACCAAGAACCACATCAATCCGCAGTACCCGCGCTACGAGCTGCACCGGGTCTGGGTGGTGGAGGCCAATATCAAGGCTGGCACCACGCACATCTATCAACGCCGCCTGTTCTATGTCGATGAAGACACCTGGCAGATTCTCGCCGTTGACAACTACGATTCGCGCGGCACGCTCTGGCGCGTGCAGGAAGGCCATTTCCTGCAGGCCTACAACGGCCCGCTTGACCAGTTGGTGCCAGGCTCGGCGCTGGAGACGGTTTATGACCTCATCTCTGGCCGCTACCTGACGCTGGCGATGAACAACGAGGAGCCGGAAACCGTCGAGAAGAGTTACGAGGTGTCCTTCTTCGATCCGTCGAACGTGTCCAAACAGGCTACCAAGTAATCACGGCAATTTGTGCCCGCGCCATGAAGGCGGGCGCTGTTTTCAGGGAGAAGCAAGACATGAAGCATGGCAGCCCGCAGTTCACCCTCGCGGCACTCACAATTGGTCTCTTGGCTGCGGGCAACGTCCGTGCGCTGGAGTTTGATCTGGCGGGCACCACGGTCAAGATCGAGAACCTTGCCACCGTGGGTGCGCTGATGCGCATGCAGGAGCGTGACAACGACCTCATTGGCACTGGCAACGTGGCAAGGCTCATGGGCCAGCCCAACCCTTGCGTGCAGCGCACCGGCGATGATGGCGTGACGGGTCCCAATGCCAATGGCAACAACACCTTCACCGGCGACACCTGCTCTGGAACCCGCACGCGGCCGGCCACCAATGCGCCCAATCCACCCAACGCCAATGCGGTCAATTCCAATACGGTGTTCGTCAACCTGCCGGGTGGTGTGACGCCAAATGGCGACAACGGCAACCTCAACTTTGACAAGTACGACATCGCCTATGCCACCGCGAAGCTGACCTCCGACATTTCCTTCTCATTGTCGGACTTCAATTTTTTCGCCCGCACCACCGGCTACTTCGACGGCATCTATTCCTCCTTCTACGAGCGCCATCCCGACACCACGCTGCAGCCACTGCGCCCGGCTTATTCGGATGCCGGTCGTCAGCGCAGCGGTGTGCGCTTCCGCGCGCTGGACTACTTCGTCAGCCGCCGCTTCGAGCTGGGTGATCGCAATTTCAACATCAAGGTTGGCAACCAGGTGCTCAACTGGGGTGAGAGCGCCTTTCTGCTCACCAACTCGTTGAACAGCATCAACCCACCAAACCAGGCGCTACTGCGCATCCCCGGTTTCGATGTGAAGGAGCTTGCGCGACCCGTCGGCATGGTGTTGCTGGAAGGCGATGTGGTGGAGGGCGTCAGCGCCCAGGCTTTCTACCAGTACGACTGGAAGGCAGTGATCGTCGACCCGGTCGGCAGCTACTTCTCGGTCTCCGACACCCTAGGCGAGGGGGGAGAGTTCGCCATGCTCTCTTTCGGCAAGGCGCCGGAAGATCCTTTGCAGCTGTACGAGCCGCGGCGCAACGCCCAAGATCCGGTCGCGGTGCTCAATTCGCGCTCCAGCCGCACGGTGCTGCGCGACTATGCGCTGGAGAAGCAGTACAAGCCCAGCGAGGGCGGGCAGTTCGGATTCTCCAGCAAGATCTTTCTGGACAGCATCAACAACGGCACCGAAGTCGGCCTGTACTTCGCCAACTACCATGCCCGCGTGCCTTCGGTAAGCGGGCTTGCAACCGATGCCACCTGCATTCCGTCTGGCACCAACAATCTCGCCAACCCGGCCCAATTCGCGGCGTTTGCCGCGCCGACCGGCTGCAATCTGGCCGGTCCTCCCACCGGGGCCCAGCTGCCCCTGCAGAACGAGGCCTTGCCGCTCGATACCGCCAAGGTGTTCGTCGAGTACCCGGAAAACATCAAGATGTTCGGGTTCTCCTTCAACACCACGGTGGGCGATTTCGCGCTCTCGGGCGAATACGCCTACCGGCCCAACCTGCCGATCCAGGTGCACACCACCGATCTGACCTTCGCCTTGCTGCAGCCGGGCTTCCCGGATATGGACGTGGCCGTCGCACCCGGCGTGACCCTGCCGAGCCGCCGCACGGCAGTGCCTGACTTCATCACCGCCTATCGCGGCGGGGTCGCAGGCCAGATACAGCCCAACCAGTACATCCGCGGCTACGAGCAGATGAAGATTGGCCAGGGCGAGATCATCCTGCTGAAGACCATTGGTGGCGACAATCCGCTGGGCGCCAGCCAGATCACGGTGCTGCTGGAAATGGGATTCACTCATCTGCCGGGCTATCCCAGCCTCGCCGAGTTCCAGTCCAATGGCGCGGGCACCGATTCGCACGCCTCCGCCGCCATCGGCGGCGCACGTGGCATCAACCCGGTGGACATCCGCAATCCCAACACGCCGGATGACGAGACTTCGCACAAATGCGATGCCGCCGCTCCGAGCGTCAACCAGAACCAGGCGCAGGCCACGGCCGCCTGCTACACGCTGCTGCAGAACCCGATCCCACAGGGGCAGGTGGACATCAAGGCCTATGGCACGCCGGAGTCCTACGGTTACCGCTTTTTGACCCTGACCCGCTACGACAGCGCCCTGTTCGGTGCCAACGTCGAGTTCCTCAACGCCCTGTTCCACGATGTGCATGGTGTGGGGCCAGGCCTGGGTCAGAACTTCGTCGAGGGCCGCAAACAGATCCTCTCCGGCATCCGGGTCGATTACCTGTCCCGGTTCATCGGTGAGTTGCGCTACACCTGGTTCACTGGTGGTGGCCTGCGCGATTCGCTGCGTGACCGCGATAATCTCTTCCTGTTCCTGGGTTACCAGTTCTGAATACTGGCCCCAAGGCAAAAAGGCGCGCTGGATTGGCTTCCGTATAATCCGGCGCTCTTTTGCATCAATGGACTGACACCGTGCTGCTTGATTTCCTGATTTCCCCCGCCTACGCCCAGGCGGCTGCCACTGCCAAGACCCCCGGCCTGCTCGAAGCCTTCTGGCCGCTGATCGTGATGGTGCCGCTGTTCTACTTCCTGCTCATCCGGCCGCAGATGAAGCGGCAGAAGGAAACCAAGGCGATGGCCGAGAGTCTGTCCAAAGGCGATGAAGTGGTTCTTGCCGGCGGCCTGGCGGGTCGCATCACCAGCATTGGCGAGGTGTATCTCACGATCGATCTCGCCGACAACGTGCTGGTCAAGGTGGAGAAATCCGCCGTCGCCAAGGTGCTGCCGAAAGGCACGCTGAAGCAGCTTTAAGACTCACCCTGCGGGCTGCGCTGCGCGGCCCGCCCTGTCATTCGCAAAAGCCCATGCAACCCTACCCGCTCTGGAAGACGCTGACTCTCGTCTTCGTCACCCTGCTGGGCGCGCTCTATGCGCTGCCCAATCTCTACGGCCAGGCCCCGGCCGTGCAGGTCAACACCCTCAACGGCGATCCGCTGCCGGCTGATTTTGCGGCGACTGCCGAAGCGGCCCTAAAGGCTGCCTCCCTGCAGTCCGAAACCTCGCACGCCGAGAAGCAGCACTGGGTACTACGCTTCGCCAAGCCCGAAGACCAGCTGAAAGCCGCCGACACCCTGAAGCGTGCGCTGGGCAACAGCTACATCGTTGCCCTGGGCACCGATGCCAAGACGCCCGCTTGGCTCTTGGCCCTTGGTGCCAGACCGATGTCGCTCGGCCTCGACCTGCGCGGCGGCGTGCATTTTTTGCTGGAGGTGGACATCGCCGACGCCCGTAAAGCCGCTGCCCAGCGCTATGTCACCGACTTGCCGACCTATCTGCGCAAGGAAGACGTGCGCTACACCGGCCGACGGCAGGATGGCGAGACGACCGTACTGGAGTTTGCCGACGGCACGCTACGCGAAGCGGCGCGCAAGGCCATCGCCAAGGAGTTCCCCGAGCTCACACTCGATGCCCCGGAAGGCAGCGGTACCCTGACTGCAAGACTCTCTGAAACCGAGATCAAGCGCATCGTCGATTTCGCCGTACAGCAAAACCTCACCACCCTGCGCAACCGCGTCAACCAGCTGGGTGTGGCCGAGCCGCTGGTGCAGCGCCAGGGTGTGAACCGCATCGTCGTGCAGTTGCCGGCCGTGCAGGACACCACCCGCGTCAAGGATCTGCTCGGTGCCACCGCCACGCTCGAATACCGGGCGGTGGAGGACAGTGGCGCGGCCGCTGAAAGTGCGGCCGCCACCGGCATCGTGCCGCCTGGTAGCGCGCTGTTCTTCACCCGTGAGGGCAGGCGCCCCGCCTTGCTGAAGAACGAGATCATCGCGGCCGGTGTCAATCTCGTCGATGCCACCGCGACAGTCGATGAAAACGGCCAGCCGGCAGTCTCCATCAAGCTCGACTCAGCCGGTGGCAAACGCATGTTCGCCTTCACCGAGAAGAACGTCGGCAAGCCAATGGCGGTGCTGTTCAAGGAGACGGTGGTCACCACCAACTACAACGCCGAGGGCGTGCCGCTGCGCGAAAAGCGCAACGTCGAGGAGATCATCTCCATCGCCACCATCCAGGGCGTGTTTGGCAATCAGTTCCGCACCACGGGGCTGGAGAGCAAGGAGGCACAGAACCTCGCCGTGCTGCTGAAGGCCGGTGCCCTGGCCGCACCGGTCGAGATCGTCGAAGAGCGCACCGTCGGCCCCAGCCTGGGTGCGGACAACATCGAGAAAGGCTTCACCGCCGCCCTTCTGGGTTTGGGCCTGGTCAGTCTGTTCATGGCCTTCTATTACCGCGTGTTCGGCCTGTTCGCCATCGCTGCACTGCTGCTCAATCTGGTGCTGGTGGTGGCTGTGCTCTCACTACTGGGTGCGGCCCTGACAGTGCCTGGCATTGCCGGCATCGTGCTGCACATGGGCATCGCGGTCGATGCCAACGTGCTGATCTACGAGCGCATCCGCGAAGAACTGCGCAACGGGGCCAAGCCGCACGAGGCAATCCAGCATGGCTACGACCGCGCCTTCCTCACCATCGCCGACGCCAACGTCACGGTGCTGATCGGCACGGTGATGCTATTCGCACTCGGTGCCGGGCCGGTGAAGGGCTTTGCCATCACGCTTGCCATCGGCATCCTCACTTCGCAGTTCACTGCGATTGTGGGTTCACGTGCACTGGCCCAGCTGGTGTTCGGGCGCCGGGCGCGCATGAAGGATTTGCCGATTTGGTAGTACCTGTCATGCCCGCGAAGGTGGGCATCCAGTTGTATTTGAAGTTACTCAAGATGCCTGGATTCCCGCCTGCGCGGGAATGACAGCAAAGAAGGTACAGCGCAATGAAAATGTTCTCCGGTGTCCCCAATATCAACTTCATGGCCCAGCGCAAGACTGGCCTGTGGGTCTCGGCCCTCATCACTGTCGCTTCGATCCTGCTGGTCGCATTTCGCGGCCTGAACTTCGGCATCGACTTCACCGGCGGCGTGCTGGTGGAGGTGCATTACCCGCAGGCGGTCGAACTCGACAGCGTGCGTGCCGACCTCGCCAAGGCCGAGTACGAAAACCCGGTGGTGTTGTTCTTCGGCACCAGCGAGGACGTGCTGATTCGTTTGCCGCCAACGGCAGAGACCAACTCCGCCAAGGTCTCGACCACGATCATCGACGCGCTGAAAACCAGCCAGCCCAAGGTGGAACTGCGCCGCATCGAGTTCGTCGGCCCGCAGGTGGGCGACGAATTGACCCGCGACGGCTCGCTGGCGCTGCTGCTCGCCTTCCTCGGCATCATGGTCTACATCGCCCTGCGCTTCGAGTGGAAGTTTTCGGTCGGTGCGGTCGCCGCCCTCATCCACGACGCCATCATGGTGCTGGGCTTTCTCTCTCTCACCCAGATCGAGTTTGACCTGACCACTGTCGCGGCCATCCTGGCGCTGATCGGCTACTCCAACAACGAGACCATCGTCATCTTCGACCGCATCCGCGAGAACCTGCTGTCGGTGCGGCGCATGGAGATTCTGGAGGTCATCAATCTCTCGGTGAACCAGACGCTGCTGCGCTCGGTCATCACCCACTTGACCACGCTCTTGGTACTCAGCTCGCTGCTGATGGTGGGCGGCAAGAGCGTGCACAGCTTTGCCGCGTCACTGTTCGTCGGCGTGATCGTGGCGACCTATTCGTCCATCTATGTCTCCACCGGCCTCGCAGTGGTGCTGGGCATCTCGCGCGAAGACCTGCTGCCGCCGGAGAAGGTGGAGATTGACGAGCTGCCTTGAGCACTTCCTGCCAACTAAAAGGGCCGCAATGCGGCCCTTTTAGTTGGTGACAGACCGTCGTGCTCAGCCAACCGCAGTTGGCATGGGCGCAAAGGTGCCGATGAGATCCCTCAACGGCCCGACTAGCTTGTTGTTGCTGGCGAGCACATGGCCGTGGTCGAGCACATTGCCGGCGATGAGACCGTTGACCGCGCCACCGGCTTCCTGCACCAGCACGATCCCGGCAGCGATGTCCCAGGGCTTCAGGTTCAGCTCGAAGAAGCCATCCAGCCGGCCTGCCGCGACATAGGCCAAATCGAGCGCCGCAGCACCGGCACGACGCAGCCCAGCTGTGTTCTCGGCGACGCGCTTCAATATCGGCAGATAGCTGTCGAGCATTTCGGGATTGCGGATCGGCACGCCAGTGCCGATCAGCGAATCTTCAAGGTCTTTCACCTTGCTGACGCGCACACGCTTGTTGTTGAGCGTGGTGCCGCTGCCACGGCTGGCAACGTAGAGGTCCTGCGTCGCCGGTGCATAGACCACGCCGTGTTCGAGCCGACCCCGCACCTCCACACCAATCGATACCGCGAAGTGGGGCAGGGCATGCAAAAAATTGGTGGTGCCATCAAGCGGGTCGATGATCCAGCGCACCTCGTCGTCGCTGCCCGACGCACCACCTTCCTCACCCAGAATGGCGTGGTGCGGGTAGTGCTTTCGGATGATCTTGACGATCTCGGCCTCGGCACCGCGATCCACCTGCGTCACGAAATCGCTCTTGCCCTTGCGTTCAATCTTCAGCGAGTCCGCGCGATCGAAGTTGCGCATGATGTAGTTGCCCGCAGCACGCGCGGCGAGCACGCCGATATTGGCAAGAGGTTCCACGGGCAAGGCCTTGAAAGAGCGAAGGTTTAGAATACCACGCATGTCGAGAAACCCAGTCACCAATCCCGCCGTGCGCTTCGATGAGTTGTTCGATCCGCGCCTCGCCAACATCCGCATCGTGCTCAGCCGCACGCAGAATCCCGGCAATATCGGTGCCGCTGCACGCGCCATGATGACGATGGGTGTGCGTGACCTGGCACTGGTCAATCCAGAGCGTTATCCGCATCCGCAGGCGCGTGCGCAGGCGAGCGGCGCGCTCAACGTGCTGGAAGAAGCGCCGGTCGTGGCGACTCTGGAAGAAGCCATTCACGACTGCGCCTGGGTGGTCGGCACTTCGGCGCGGGCAAGGCATCTGGGCGATGAGCCAATGACGCCCGAAGCCTTTGCCGAGAAAGCGAAAGAGATCAGCAAGACTGGCCGTATCGCACTCGTCTTCGGCTATGAGCAGAGTGGGCTGACCAACGAGGAACTGGATCGCTGCAACGCCGTGGTCGCCATCCCCACCAACCCCGGCTACAGCTCGCTCAACCTCGCGCAGGCGGTGCAGGTGCTCTGCTACGTGCTGCGCCGCGCGGCGGTCAGCGAAGTGCCGCGCGTGTCGGTGAAAACCGACAACCCGATCTATCAGCCGCCCACGGCCGAGCAGACCGAGCAGTTCTACGAGCATATGGAGCGTGCGCTGCTGGGCACGGGCTTTCTCGACCCGAAGAACCCGCTGGTGGCGATGCGCCGCCTGCGCATGCTGTTCAACCGCGCGCAGCCGGACTTGAACGAGCTCAACATGCTGCGGGGACTGCTGACCACCGTTGAAAAGCCCAAGCGCCGCCGCATCATGACGGCAGGCAGCGAGGAGTAGACATGTTCAGTCGATTGCGCGAAGACATCCGCAGCGTGCGCGAGCGCGATCCTGCCTCTCGTTCGACGCTCGAAGTGCTGACCTGCTACCCAGGCCTGCACGCGGTCTGGGGGCATCGGGTCTCGCACTTTTTATGGACGCATGGCTGCAAGTGGCTGGCGCGCTTCAACTCCCACATCGCCCGCTGGCTGACGTTGATCGAGATCCATCCCGGTGCCGTGCTGGGTCGGCGCGTGTTCATCGACCACGGCATCGGCGTCATCATCGGCGAGACCGCTGAGGTGGGCGATGACTGCACCATCTACCAGGGGGTGACACTCGGTGGCACCAGCCTCACGCGTGGTGCCAAGCGTCACCCGACGCTGGGCCGCGAGGTGGTGGTGGGTGCCGGTGCCAAGGTGCTGGGGCCATTCACGGTCGGCGACGGCGCGCGCATCGGCAGCAATGCCGTGGTGGTGCGCGAGGTGCCGCCGGGTGCGACAGCGGTGGGCATCCCAGCGCGCATCATCAGCGATGCGGGTGAGGCGGCTCACCATGGCTTCGATGCTTATGGAATCACCAAGGACATGCCCGATCCGGTGGCCAATGCCATCCGCGCACTGCTCGGCCATGTGCAGGCCCTGCAGGCGGAGGTGCAGGCACTCAAGGCTGGGCCGGATACGTTTATCGAGCCTTTGGGTTCGTCTGCAAAAAAGATCGAGCTGGGCGAAGACTGCGGGGACTTCGGAAGTAAAACGGGTTAGTCATGCCCGCCTACCTCGACCACAACGCAACCACGCCGGTCGATCCGCGCGTGATCGACGCGATGCTGCCCTACCTGAAAGGGCCGTACGGCAATCCGTCGAGCCTGCACCGCTTTGGCCGTGCGGCGCGCGACGGGGTCGAGCGCGCGCGCGCGCAAGTCGCGGCCTTGGTTGGTGCACAGCCACAGGAAATCATCTGGACCAGCGGCGGTACCGAGGCCAACAATCTCGCCTTGAAGGGCCTCTGCACAGGCAAACCGCGGACTCGCCTGCTGTATGGCGCAACCGAACATCCGGCGGTCATGGAAGCCGCCGAAAGCCTGGGGCGCGACGGCTGGGTGGTAGAGCGGATTGCGATGACGGCCGATGGCCTTGTCGACTGGCCTGCCTTCACCACGCAATGCGCGACCGGGTCTGTGCGGCTGGCGAGCCTGATGCGCGCCAACAACGAAACCGGCGTGGTGCAGGACACCGCCCGTGCCGCGCCACTGGTGCATGGCGCAGGTGGCTGGCTGCATGTCGATGCGACACAGGCAGCAGGCAAGTTGTCGCTGTCGATGACGGACACCGGAGCGGATCTGCTGACGCTCAGCAGCCACAAGCTCTACGGCCCCAAGGGCATCGGTGCACTGGTGGTCAAGGCCGGGGTGGATTTGGCGCCCCTGTTGCACGGCGGCGCGCAGGAGCGCGGCCTGCGCGGTGGCACCGAGAATCTGCCCGCCATCGTCGGGTTTGGCTTGGCGGCGGAACTCGCCCTGCTGGAACTGGAAGCGCGCAGCGCGCAGGTTCATGCCCTGCAACAGCAACTGGAAGCGGGCCTGCGCAACATACCTGCGGTGACGATCTTCGGTGCAGACGCCCAGCGTCTCGCCAATACCACGCAATTCGCGCTCTCGGGCTGGGACGGCGAGGCTTTGCTGATGCATCTCGATCGCAAGGGCTTTGCGGTCAGCAGCGGCTCGGCCTGCGCCAGCGGCAGTGGCGAGCCGAGCCACGTGCTACTGGCGATGGGCATTGACCCTGCCATTGCCAAGGGTGCCGTGCGGGTGAGTTTCGGCAAGGGCAATACGACGGATGAAGTGCGAAGTTTTCTCGAAGCACTCCAAGGCTTCGCCAAGCAGTAGAGCGGGTTACGACCCGCTCTCCATAATCGCGCCATGATCTACCTCGACTACGCTGCCACCACGCCTGTTGCGCCTGAGGCGCTGACAGCAATGTTGCCTTATCTCAGTGATGCCTTCGCCAATCCCGCCAGCGACCATGCTCCGGGCCGCATGGCGAGAAAAGCGGTCGAGAAGGCCCGTGCGCAAGTGGCCGCACTGATTGGCGCCACGGCCGAAGAAATCATCTGGACCAGTGGCGCGACCGAGGCCAACAATCTCGCCATCAAGGGGGCCTTGGAGTTTCGCGGCCTCGACAACGCCCATATCGTGACCAGCAAGACCGAGCACAAATGCGTGCTCGATACCTGCCGCCATCTCGAGTCGCTGCATGGCACGCGTGCCTTGAGCGTTACCTATCTCAAGCCCGGCAGTGATGGCTGCGTGACGGCGCAGCAGGTGATGGCGGCCCTCACACCGCGGACCGTGCTGGTCTCGCTGATGTGGGTGAGCAACGAACTCGGCACCATCAACGAGGTGGAAAAACTTAGCACCATGCTGCGCGAACGGGGTGTGCTGCTGCATGTCGATGCGGTGCAGGCGGCGGGCAAGCTGGCGATTGACTTAGCCGCCACGCCCATCGACCTGCTCTCGCTCAGCGCTCACAAGATCTACGGGCCGAAGGGTATCGGCGCCTTGTTCGTGCGCAAGCGGCCACGCGCGCGCTTGGCACCGCAGCTACACGGCGGCGGGCATGAGCAGGGCATGCGCAGCGGCACCCTGGCGCCTCATCAGTGTGTGGGCATGGGCGCGGCTTTCGCGCTCGCCGCCACCAGGCTGGCTGACGATGCCATGCGCATCGCAACACTGCGCGACCGGCTGTGGATGCGCTTGCAAGCCCTGCCACGCGTGCATCGCAATGGCAGCGGCCTGGCTGCGCCTCACATCCTCAACCTCAGCTTCGAGGGTGTGGAGGGCGAGGCGCTGCGCGCGATGCTGCCTGGCCTGGCCGTCTCCTCCGGCTCCGCCTGTTCGAGCGCGACGGCTGAGCCGAGCTATGTGCTGCGCGCCCTAGGCCGCGATGATGCACTCGCCAATGCCAGTCTGCGCTTCTCGCTGGGGCGCGCGACGACTGAAGCCGAGATTGATCTGGCTGCACAGCAGGTGATCGACGCCGTACTGTGGCTGCGCGAGATCAGTGGTGAGCCAGGCGTAGCGGATATCCCAGCGCCCACGGACAATGCCTTCGACTATCCCGCCCCGGTCTGGGCGCAGTTTCTCGAAGCCGGCAGCAACAGCGGCGAGTTCGCCCCCGGCACGCCGGGGGTGCAGACAATGCGGGTTGAAAACCGCGCCAGCGCCTCCTGGCTGGCACTGCATCTGCGCCTGGTGGACGAGCGCATCAGAGAGGCGCGCTTCACCGCTTTCGGCTGTCCGGTAGGCATCGCCGTCGGGCACTGGCTGGCGACGCAGGCGGTGGGCAAATCGGCTGCCGAACTGCGCGCCCTGACCGCTACCGAACTGTGTCGTGCGCTTGAAATCCCGGACGACAAGCTCCACTGTGCTCTCATGGGCGAAGACGCCCTCAAGTCGATTGCCAGCCTATGATCCAGCTCACCGCCCCTGCCGCAACGCGTATCAATGCCCAGCTTGCCAAGCGCGGCCGCGGTGTGGGCCTCAGGCTGGGCGTGAAAAAATCCGGCTGTTCGGGCTGGGCTTACGTACTGGACTACGCGGACGTCATCGAGCCGGGTGACGAAGTGTTCGAAAGCGCGGGCGCGAAGGTAGTGGTGAAAACCGAGCAGCTCGACAAGCTTGATGGCATCACGCTCGATTTCCAGCGCGATGGCCTCAACGAGTCTTTCAAGTTCATCAATCCGAACGTGAAGGGCGAGTGCGGTTGCGGCGAGAGCTTCGCGGTCTGATCGCTTGTCCCGGGTTTCAGGCAGATGCCTGATGAATCGGCCAGATGCGGCCGGCTTCCACCACGAAGATGCGGCTGTCCGCCGTGCGTTCGACCGCGTAGCCACCGGTGAAGTCGCCGAATGCGGGCATTAGCGTCAGCTCCGGCCTGCTGTAGAAGCAGGGCAGCCGCAAGTGCTGCCGGCCCCGCCCCTGCAAGCCGAACACCGGATGTACATGTCCGGCGATAACGTGGCAATCCGGCTCTGCGAGCGGGGTATGGCGCAGGGCGAGCGGGCCGATTCGCAGCGGTTCGTCGACGATCTCGAATTGCAGTGTCATAGGCGGATCGCCGGCGCGATGATCGTGATTGCCGCGGATCAGCGTGCAGTCGAGCTCCGCGTGCTGTTCGCGCCAGCGATGCAAGGCGCTCAGGGTCGAAGCCCGCAGCGACTCCGGGGCGTGAAAGAAATCCCCGAGAAAGACGAGACGCTTCGTCGCGTGGCGCGCCAGCAGCGCGTCGAGCCGCAGCAGGTTGCTGGCGGTGGTGCCGAGCGGTACGGGCTGGCCGAGTGCGCGATAGGCCGCCGCCTTGCCGAAATGCGCATCGGCGATGCAGAGCAGCTGCCGTGCCGGCCAGTAGAGCGCCTTGTCGGGGGAGAGTCGCAGCGTCTCGCCGGCAACCTGCACTTCGCAGGCCTCGCTCAAGGTGCTGCTCCCAGGCGTGGCCGGCCGGCGCTGCGCACACGCGGCGTGCGCGGTTTCTGTGCCGGCTGCTGGAGTGCGAAGCGCGCACCGTCCGCTGCGTTTCCGCTGGGCGCATAAGCGCCCGGCCCCGCCGCCTTTTCGAGTTCGGCGACCATCCTGGCGATGCGATCGGCAAGCTTTTCCGAGCTGGAACTTTCGCGGAAGCGTTCTACCAGCAGGGGGAAGGCGAACGGCGTCGGTCGCACAATCTGCTGCAGTTGCAACTGCTTGCCCTGCAGCTGCCGCAACGTGTCGGCGAGCCGCTCGACTTCCAGCTCCTGGCGCAGCACTTCCTGCCGGGCCTGGTCGAGCAGCTTGTTGCCGGGGTCATATTTGCGGAACACATCGTAGAAGAGGTTGGACGAGGCCTGCACCTGCCTCGTGCTCTTCGGCACACCAGGGAAACCTGCGAACACCAGCCCTGACACCCGCGCGATCTCGCGGAAGCGCCGTTGCGCCAGCTCGCTGGCGTTGAGGCTGGCGATCACGTCTTCGAGCAGGTTGTCGGTGCTGAACACTTTCGGCAGCAATTGCGCCTGCCAGTCGATGGCGACCGCCGAGAGCAGCTCAAAGCCGTAGTCGTTGACCGCGATGGAAAAGGTGTTGGGTTGCCGCTGGCCGAGCCGCCAGGCCAGCAGGCTGGCGAGACCCAGGTGCACGTTGCGCCCGGCGTAGGGATAGAGGAACAGATGCCAGCCCTCGCGCGAGCGCAGCGATTCGGCGAGCAGGGTGGTTCGGGTCGGTAGTGCCGACCAGCGCGCCTGCACCTCCAGCAAGGGCTTCACCAGCTGCATTTCCGGGCCGTCGAAGTGGCCGTGGGCGGCAGCATCCATGCGCGCCACCAGCGCCTTGGCCAGCTCGTTCGAGAGCGGCATGCGGCCACCATTCCAGCGTGGGATCGCACCTTTCCTGCCCTTGGCCGGGCGCACAAAGGCGGTCATCTCGTGCACGCGTACCAGCTCCAGCAGGCGACCGCCGAACAGCAGGTGATCGCCGGGTCTCAGCCGCGCGATGAAGCTCTCCTCCATCACGCCGAGCGTCTTGCCACTCCCGCCCTTGCTCCAGAACTTCACCGCCATACTGGCGTCGCTGACAATGGTGCCGATGCTCATACGGTGGCGGCGCGCGAGCAGGGCATCGGGCACATGCCACACCCCGTGCTCGTCGGGAATGGCGCGGCGATAGTCGGGATAGGCGGTGAGCGAGTCACCGCCGTGACGCACAAAGGCGAGCGCCCACTGCCATTCCGTATCGCTCAGCTGCCGATAGGCGTAGCTGCTGCGCACCTCCCCGCACAAGTCGTCGGCGACGAAGCCACCGCCGAGTGCGACCGTGACCAGATGCTGTACCAGCACGTCGAGCGGTTGCAGCGGCGACTCGCGCGGCTCGATGCTGCGCGCGGCGATGGCATCCTGGGCTGCGATCGCCTCGATCAGCTCGAGGCTGTGGGTCGGCACGAGGGTCAACCGCGAAACGCGGCCTGGCGCATGTCCCGAACGCCCGGCGCGCTGCATCAGTCGCGCCACACCTTTCGGTGAGCCGATCTGCAACACGCGCTCGACGGGCAGAAAGTCCACACCGAGATCGAGACTCGAAGTGCAGACCACGGCTTTCAGCCGGCCGTTCTTCACCGCCAGTTCCACCCACTCGCGCACCTTGCGGTCGAGCGAGCCGTGATGCAGGGCGATGACACCGGCCCAGTCGGGCCGAGCTTCGAGCAGGGCCTGATACCAGAGCTCGGCTTGCGAACGGGTGTTGGTGAACACCAGGGTGCTGCCGCTGGAATCGATCTGCTCGACCACCTGCGGCAGCATGCGAAGGCCTAGATGGCCCGCCCAAGGAAAGCGCTCGATACCTTCGGGTAGCAGTGTGTCGATCTGCATCTGCTTGCTCATTGCGCCCTCGACCAGCACCCCGCAGCCCTGCGGCACCAGAACCTCGAGCGCATGCGGCAGATTCCCCAGTGTGGCGGAGAGACCCCAGGTCAGCATCGCCGGCCGCCAGCGCCGCAGCCGTGCGAGTGCCAGTTGCAGCTGCACGCCGCGCTTGTTGCCGATCAGCTCGTGCCACTCATCCACCACCACCATGCCCAAGCGCGCGAACGCTTCGGCGGCATCGCGGCGGGTGAGCAGCAGACTCAAGCTTTCTGGCGTGGTGATCAGCACCGTCGGCAATTGCCGGGACTGGCGAGCGCGCTCGGCGGCACCGGTGTCGCCGCTGCGCACTGCCACCCGCCAGGGGATAGCGAGATCGGCCAGCGGAGCTGCCAGCGCGCGTTCGGTATCGGCGGCGAGCGCGCGCATCGGAGTGATCCAGAGCAGCGTCAGTGGCACCGCCTCGGGCTTCTTGCGCCGCAGCGTTTCCTCCTTTGCGGGCGTATGGAAGCGGCTCAGAGCCGCCAGCCACACGGCATAGGTCTTGCCGGCGCCGGTGGTTGCATGCAGTAGACCCGAGCGGCCTTCAGCAACGGCCTGCCAGACCGCCCGCTGGAATGGAAAAGGCTGCCAATCACGCGCAGCGAACCACTGCTCGGCGAGATCGCTCATGCCGGCCGCAACGCCTCGGCGAGCAGAGCGCGCAGGGTAGCGAGTGTGTCGGCCTCGGCCAGCGGCTTGTCCTTGCGCCAGCGCAGCATGCGCGGGAAGCGCACGGCAATGCCGCTCTTGTGTCGCGGACTCAAGCCGATGCCCTCGAAGCCCAGCTCGAACACCTGCGTCGGCGTGACGCTGCGCACCGGCCCGAACTTGTCGATGGTGGTGCGCCGCACGATGGCATCGACCTGGCGCATCTCCTCGTCGGTGAGGCCGGAGTAGGCCTTGGCGAAGGGCACCAGCTTGCGCTCGGCGTTCTCAGGCCCGGAGTCCCACACCGCGAAGGTGAAATCGCTGTAGAGGCTGGCGCGCCGGCCATGACCGCGCTGGGCGTAGAGCAGCACTGCATCAACGCTGTAGGGCTCGATCTTCCACTTCCACCAGACTCCGACGTCCTTGGTGCGGCCGACGCCGTAGTGCGCGTCGCGGGCCTTCAGCATCAGGCCTTCGACGCCGAGCGCGCGCGAGGTTTCGCGCTGGCGTTCGAGGTCGGCCCAGTCGGCACCTTGCAGCAGCGGCGAGAGCTGCAACTGCGGTTGTGCTGCGGCGGCCACCAGCGGTTCGAGCTGCGCACGGCGCAGTGTCTGTGCCTGTAGGCGGAAGTCCGCGCCCTGCCATTCGAGCAGGTCGTAGGCGAGTAGTGCGACCGGCACTTTCTGCAGCAGCGCGGCACTCAGGGTCTTGCGGCCGATGCGCTGTTGCAGCAGGGCGAAGGGCTGCACGCGGTCGTCCTTCCACACCACGATCTCGCCGTCGAGCACACAGCCGTCTGGAAGGTGCGCGACGAGCGCGGCGAGCTCCGGAAAGCGTTCGGTGACCAGCTCCTCGCCCCGTGACCAAAGCCAGAGCTGGCCCTCGCGCTTGACCAGCTGGGCGCGGATGCCATCCCATTTCCATTCGATCTGCCAATGATGGGGCGGGCCGAGTGCCGCCTCGAACTCGGCGACCGGCAGGTTGAGCGCATGGGCGAGAAAGAACGGGTAGGGCTGGCCCAGATCGCGCTCGTCGGCGGCACCCTCCTGGGCACTCGCCACCAGGCGCTGGAAATGCGCCGGCGTCGGTCGCGCCGAGAGGTCGGTGTAGCCCACCAGCCGCTGTGCGATGCGCTTGGCATCGACGCCGGTGAGTGCTGCGAGTGCGCGCGTCACCAAGAGCTTGGAAACGCCGACGCGGAAGCTGCCGGTGATTAGCTTGATGCAGACCAAGAGGCTCGCGCGGTCGAGCGACTGCAACAGCGGCAGCAGGCGCTCCAGCAGCAGCTCCGGCGCCAAGCCGCGCAGTGGTAGCAACTTCTGCTCGACCCAGGACGCCAGACTGTCGTTGCCGGTGCCGGCGTTCTCCGGCAGCAGCAGGGTGATGGTTTCGGCGAGATCGCCCACCGCCTGGTAGCTCTCCTCGAATAGCCAATCGGAAAGTCCGGAGGCGCTGATCGCCAGCTCGCGCAACACTTTCGTAGGCACCAGCTGGCGCGGCCGACCGCCGGCCAGGAAATACACCGCCCAGGCCGCGTCGGCGGCGCTGGCGCTGTCGAAATAGGCTTGCAACGCCGCCAGCTTGGCATTGCTGCCGGTGGTGGCGTCGAGGCGCGCGTAGAGATCGGCGAAGGCTTTCATGGTGCGGCTTCGACCGTTTCGGCGGCCGCCGCAGAGGCGACGTTCTCCGCCTCCTCGTCGCCGTATTCTGTGTTGAAGCCGTGCGCTTGCAGGCCCTGCTCGCGCAGCCAGCGCACCATGACGTTGACCTGACCGTGAGTGACGAACACCCGCTCTGCTCCGGTGGCGGAGATGGCCTTCTGCAGGCCCGGCCAGTCGGCATGGTCGGACATCACGAAGCCGCGATCCACGCCGCGCCGGCGGCGGGTGCCGCGCAACTGCATCCAGCCCGAGGCGAAGCCGTCGGCGTAGTCGCCGAAGCGGCGCATCCAAGGGCTGCCCTGCGCCGACGGCGGCGCGAGCACGATGGCGCGGCGCAGTTCGGCGGCGTCGGTGATTTCGCCCAGGTAGCGCGAGGCGGGCAGGGCGACGCCGGCTTCGCGGTAGAGCGCGCTCAGCGGTTCCACCGCGCCATGCGAGACGATTGGCCCGATGCCGGTATCAAGGCCGGAAAGCACTCGCTGCGCCTTGCCGAAGGCATAGCAGAACAAAACGCTGGTGCGGCCCGCCTCGGCATTCGCACGCCACCAGGTGTTGATGTCCGCAAACAGCTGGGGTTGCGGCATCCACCGATAGATCGGTAGGCCGAAGGTGGATTCGGTGATGAAAGTGTGGCAGCGCACCGGTTCGAACGGCGCGCAGGTGCCGTCGTCGTCCAGTTTGTAGTCGCCGGACGCAACCCAGACCTCACCTTGGTATTCCAGTCGAACCTGCGCCGAGCCAAGCACGTGGCCGGCAGGATGCAGGCTCAAGGTGACGCCGTCGTGGACGAGCGACTCGCCGTAGTCCAGCAATTGCAGATCGATGTCGGTACCGAGCCGCTTGTGCAGAATGCCGCCCCCCGGCCGTGCCGCCAGATAGTGCTGATTACCGCTGCGGGCATGGTCGCTGTGGCCGTGGGTGATGACCGCTCGGTCCACCGGCCGCCAGGGGTCGATGTAGAAATTGCCCGGTGGGCAATACAGACCTTCGGGGCGTGCGACGACGAGATCCATTGTGAGTTCCGCGACGGAGACCGAAACAGTGCCATGGGTCAGATGAAGCGATGCCGTACCGCCGTTGCCAAAGCGTCATGGCGCGGCCTGCAGCCATGTTGCGCTGCGTCATTGCGCCTGCCCGCTGCGTTACAATGCCAACCCCGCGACGTTTTCAGGCCCGATATCGGGCCGGCCCAGGATTTTTCAGGGCGGCGCGCGTCCAACCCTCGTAACGAAGACTAAACACATGGCAATCGAACGCACCCTTTCCATCCTGAAGCCCGACGCCGTCGGCAAGAACAAGATCGGCGCCATCATCCAGCGCCTCGAAGGCGCGGGCCTCAAGGTCATCGCCGCGCGTATGAAGCACCTCACCCAGGGCGAGGCGGAGGGCTTCTATGCCGTCCATAGGGAGCGTGGGTTCTTCGGCGATCTGGTCAAGTTCATGACTTCCGGCCCGGTCATGGTGATGGCGCTCGAAGGCGAGAACGCGGTGCAGGTTTACCGTGATGTGATGGGAGCGACCAATCCGAAGAACGCCGCGCCCGGCACCATCCGCGCCGACTTCGCCGATTCCATCGACGAGAACGCCGCCCACGGTAGCGACTCCCTCGAAAACGCCAAGAACGAAATCTCGTATTTCTTCCGCGTTACCGAGCTCTGCCCGCGCACCCGCTGAGATGAGCGAAAACGCGCCCATTGCCACTGCGATCCTGCCGACAGTCAATCTGTTCGGCCTGGATCGCACGGCATTGCGCGCGCTGTTTGCGGAGCGGGGGGAGAAACCCTTCCGCGCCGATCAGGTGATGCAGTGGATCTACCGTCGGGGTCTCGATGACTTCGACGGCATGACCAATGTGGCGAAGGATCTGCGCGAACGGATGAAGCAGTGGTTCTCCATCCAGACGCCGGAGCTGATCGCCGAGCAGACCTCCACCGATGGCACCCGCAAATGGGTGCTTCGCCTGGATGGCGGCAATGCCGTCGAAACCGTTTACATCCCCGAAGACAATCGCGGCACGCTCTGCATCAGCTCGCAGGTGGGCTGTGCCATGGACTGCTCGTTCTGTTCGACGGGCAAGCAGGGCTTCAACCGCAACATGACCACGGCGGAAATCATTGCCCAGGTCTGGTTCGTGGCCAAGGCGCTCGGCAGCGACTTCCAGAACGAGCGCGTGATCTCGAATGTGGTGTTCATGGGCATGGGCGAGCCGATGGCCAACTACCAGCCGGTGGTCACGGCTATCCGCATCCTGCTCGACGACTTCGGCTTCGGCCTGTCGAAGCGCCGCGTCACGGTCAGCACTTCCGGTCTCGTCCCGTTCATGGATCGTCTGCGCGAGGATGTGGATGTGGCACTCGCTGTCTCACTGCACGCGCCCAACGACGATCTGCGCGACGAGTTGGTGCCGATCAACCGCAAATATCCGTTGGGCGAGCTGATGGACGCCTGCCACCGCTACACCCAGGGCAAGGGACCCAAGGCGCACATCGTCTATGAGTACGTGATGCTCGATGGCGTCAACGACTCGCTTGGCCACGCCAAGGAGCTGGCCAGACTGCTGGGCAATCTGCCGGCCAAGATCAATCTCATTCCCTTCAATCCCTTTCCCAAGGCAGGCTACAAGCGCTCGCCCTCGGAACGCATCCGTGCCTTCGCCGAGTATCTGCGCAGCCGCGACATCGTCTGCACCACCCGCAAGACGCGTGGCGACGACATCGACGCCGCCTGCGGCCAGTTGGTGGGCGAGGTCATGTCAAAGCAGAAAAACCGCCTTTCGAACATTGCGGTACAGGTGTCGCCATGAAAGGGCTGGCTCTGCTTGCACCGCTGTGGCTGGTGGCTTGCGTGACCTCGACCACCGGTGCCCCGAACGCCGAAACCAATCTCGACGAGGCTGCCCGCACCAATACCTCGCTGGCGGTGGAGTACGCCCGCAACGGCAACATGGAGCTGGCGATGGAAAAAGTCCTGCGCGCGCTGTCGCAGGACGACCGCTATGCGCCCGCGCACTCGACCATTGCCCTGCTCTATGCGCAGCGCGGCGACGAGGCCGAGGCGATCAAGCATTACCGCCGGGCGATTTCGCTGGATTCCAGCGATCTTTTCACGCGCAACAATTTCGCCATCTTCCAGTGCGAACGCGGACGCACCGAAGATGCGCTGGAAATGTTCGAGAGCGTGGCCCGCGACAAAGGCTACAAGGCCCGTGACGAGGCGCTGCTGAACGCCGGGGTCTGCGCCAACCGTGCAGAGCTGCTGGATCAGGCCGAGCGCTACTTCCGTGAGGCATTACTGCTCAAGCCCGAAAGCCCGGAGGCCCTGCTGCAGCTGGCAGCGCTGGCGGCCAAGAAGCAGGACTGGCTCAGGGTGCGGGCCTTCGTCCAGCGCCGCAACCAGGTTGCAAAGCCCTCCGCGCAATCGCTCAATCTGGCCTTGCGTGCAGAGCACGCGCTGGGTGATTCGCTGGAAGCCGAACGCCTCAGGCGCCAGCTGCAGCGCGATTTTCCGTGAGCGATGCAGGCGACCGGGGCGGTTCCGACTACAATCTCGCACTTATCCAGCAGCCCCTTTCCTGCGGCCCATGACCGGCACCACTGAATCATCCAACGACGCCCCTGTCTCCAGCGGTCCCGGCCGCCTGGTGCGGCAGGCCCGCGAAAAAACCGGCCTCTCCATCGAAGACCTGGCAGCGCAGATCAAGCTCGCGCGCGGCACGCTCGATGCCATCGAGCGCGATGACTTTGCCCAGCTCAACGAGCCGGTCTATGTGCGCGGCTACTACCGCAAGCTCTCGAAAGTGCTGCCGGTCACCGAGACCGAGTTGCTCACCGCCTACG
>JAKFXK010000074.1 GCA_021731445.1 Nevskiaceae bacterium
ACCCACAGACACACGATGATCCGGATGGCCGTGTCTTTTTCCTGAAGGGGGCAACATGAGTGCAGCCATCTGCTGCACTCATGTTGCCCCCTTCAGGAAAAAGACACGGCCATCCGGATCATCGTGTGTCTGTGGGTAGTATTCGTCAAGAACTTCATGCTGCGCTTGCCGCTGCCCGGCAGCGCAGCATCGGGGCAGCCGCTCAGGCCAACTTGCGGTAGTCGGGCTTGCGCTTCTGCATGAAGGCGGTGATGGACTCGATGGCTTCCGGCTGCTTGAGCATGGGAATGAAGTGGCTTGCCTCGAAGGCGAGCGCTTCGAGAGTTGCAGACGCGCTCCATTTCTTCAGCAGCATCTTGGTCACCTTCATCGCTTTCGGCGCGAGGCCGGCCAGCTGCTGCGCTTTCTCCAAGGCCTTTGCCTCCACCTCATCGTTGGGCAGCAGCGCATTGACCAGGCCGTACCGCAGGGCGATCTCGGCCGTGAACGGTTCACCCAGCATCAAGAGCTCAGCGGCGCGCACATGGCCCATCAGTCGGGGCAGGATGTAGCTCGACGCGAACTCAGGACAGATGCCCAGCCCCACGAACGGCATGTTGAGTTTGGTCTTCTCGCCGCAGTAGACCAGATCGCAGTGCAGCAGCATCGTCACGCCGATGCCCACCGCCACGCCGCAGACGGCCGCCACTGCGGGTTTCTCGAATCCGGCCAGCGCGCGCATGAACCGTTCCACTGGCGAGAGGCCGGGTGTGGGTGCGCTGTTCATGAAATCCATGAGGTCGTTGCCCGCGCAAAAACAGCTGGCATCGCCGGTGATCAGGAGCACGCGCACTTCAGTGTCGAGGGCGGCAGCCTCGATGGTTTCTGCCATCGCGGTATACATCGCCTGTGTCAGCGCGTTCTTCTTGTCCAGACGGGTCATGCGCAGGGTCAGCACGCCTTCGGCGAGCGTGGTAGTGACGTGGTGGTCGCTCATGTAAATCTCCTCAAAGTGGGGCACAGACTGTGCGGTATCTCAGATGCTGCTTCAACTGGCGGCGTCCTCCGGCGAGATGGGTGGTCTCTGCGGCGCGCGCTGCCAGCCCGCCAGCACACAGGTGCCGATCACCAGCATCGCGCCCAGCAGGCTGTAGCCGTCTGGTGTTTCGCTCCAGGCTAGCCAGCCGATCAGCCCTGCGAACACGACGGCGGAGTAGCCCATCGCACCCACCCGCGCGGCGGGCGCAAAGCTGTAGGCGCGGGTCAGCTGAAGCTGGCCGTTTGTGGCAGCAAGGCCGGTGGCGACCATCCACAGCAGTAGCGTGGGCGAGGGCAGTGCCGCAAACCACCACAGCGGCAACGCGGAAACCAGCACGCCAATGGCTGAGAAGTAAAACACCACCCGCTGTGCGGGTTCGGTATCGCTGATGTGCCGCAGGCTCACCATGGCGCAGGCCGCGAAGACACCGGATGCCGCACCAACCCAGGAGGCGAACGAGAATCCCAGCGAGGCTGGCTTCACCACCAGCGCCACCCCGGCAAGGCCCAGCAGGGCTGCCGGAATCATCAGCGCCGGTGGCCGCTCGGACAGCACCAGCCAGGCGATGAAGGGGATGAACAGGGGCGAGGCGTAGTTGAGCAGCAAAGCCTCCGCCAGCGGCAGATGCGCCAGTGCGTAGAAAAGCGAGTACATGCCCAGGAGGCCAAACAGCGAGCGCCACAGATGTCCGCCGAAGCGTCGCGTATGCAGCGCGCGCCGGCCATGCCGCAGCACCCAGGGCAGCAGGGCCAGCACGCCAACCACGTTGCGCACGAACACGATCAGCACTTCCGAACCGCCTTGCTGCACGGCCATCTTGACCAGTGCCCCCATGCAGGCAAACGAGGCGGCGGCGGCAGTGGCATGCAGGGCAGCACGTCTCAGGTTGTCGGGCATGGGCAGCTTGGGATTCCGATGGGCGCGGCAGTCTAGTTGGGTTGTCGGGGCACGGCAGGTGGGCAGGCTGGTTATGATCGAAACTGACGATTCCCGTCAGGCCCGCATGCGCGCCTGACCCGCCGCCTTGCCCATGGAGATGCACATGACCACCGCCCAGCAGGTCAACAGCCACCGTCCAGTCATCCTGCTGGTGGAGGACAATGCCGCCGACCTCAGGTTGGCGCAGGAAGTGCTGAAGGAAACCAAGCTGCCCCATGACCTTCTGGTGGCGCGTGACGGGGAAGAGGCAATGCAGATCCTGCGGCGGCAAGGCAACCATGCAACGGCGGCGCGGCCTGATCTCGTGCTGCTGGACTTGAACCTGCCCCGCAAGCATGGCCGCGAAGTGCTGGCGGAGATCAAGGCTGATCCGCTGCTGAAAACCATCCCCATCCTGATCCTGTCCACCTCCAAGGCCGAGCGCGATGTGCGCGCCTGTTACGAATCCCATGCCAACTGCTTTCTCACCAAGCCGGTCTCCATCGACGAGTTCAGCAAGCTGGCGGCGCTGATCCGCGATTTCTGGTTTGGTGTCGTGCAATTGCCGCCGAAGGTTCCGGCCACATGAGTGCAGCGCAGCCCCGCACCATTTCGGTACTGCTGGTCGAGGATTCCCCGGCGGATGGTCGCCTGCTGATCGAAGCGCTGAAACCCGCCATCGCAGCCGGCGATGTACTGGTGCAAACCGTCAAGCGACTGTCGCTGGCGATCGAAGCCCTGAAAGGTTTCGACTTCAGCTGCGTGCTGCTCGACCTCGGCCTGCCGGATGGCTTCGGTGTCGATAACGTCCGCACCCTGCGCGAGGTGGATCGCAAGACCGCCATCATCGTGCTGACCGGTCTCGCCGATGAAAAACTGGCGGCCGAAGCGCTTGGCTATGGTGCGCAGGATTATCTGGTCAAGGGGGAGAACGACGGTGAGCAATTGCTCAAGCAGCTGCGCCGCGCCGTGCAGCGCAACCGTCAGACATGGTTACTGGAAACCCGTCGCGACAAGGCTTTTTTCGAGGCGGGCCACGATGCCCTGACCCTGCTGCCGAATGCCGCCCTGTTTGCTGACCGCGCCCGGCAGCAGCTCGCCGGTGCGCGTGTCTCGGAGCTGCCATTTGCGCTGGGCTATTTCGCCATCAGCGGTCTGGAAGCTCTGCGCAAGCGACACGGTGATCTGCTGGCCGACGACGTGCTCAAGACGCTGTCAGAACGCTGGAGCGAAGGCCTGCAAACCGGCGACACGCTGGCGCGCATCGGTGGAAACGAGTTCGCCCTGTGTCGCCAGCCTGCCGGCAGTGCGGCGGACTGGCAGGCCGTGATCGAGGACTGCCGCCGCGCGCTTGCAAACCTGCACACGGCAAGCCGCAGCGAGATGGAACTCGTGCTGTCCGCCGGTGTGGCATATGCCGACAAGCCGGGGCAGGGTGTCGATGAGCTGCTGTCTGCGGCACGTGGTGCAGTTGCCGAAGCACATGCCACTACAACGCCTCCCCTGTCGACGATGGCCTCCACTGTCACTGCGATGGCTACACACTGGCAGCCCTGGGTGGATGTCAGCACGCTACGTTGTGTGGGATTTGAATTGCTGGCGGATGCAGACACTCCGGATTTGCCTGCCAGCAGCGCTGAGCACGCGGCGCGCACTCTCGCCGCTGCCGCCCAACTGGTGCATCAGGCGCAAGCCTGGTCTGCCTCGCGTTTTCAGCCGGGATTGCTGGCGTTCGACATCCCCGCCTTGGCGCTGGAATCGGAAGGCTTCGCTGCCCGGCTGGTCGAAACCCTCGGCCGTGCGGACATCCCCGCTGCCAGTGTGCAGCTGGAAATCGGTGAAGCAGCTTTCCGCCGCCTGCCGCAGCATGCGACGGTACTGACCCGACTGCGCAAGCAGGGGTTTCGCCTGGCGCTGGATGGCGACGGCTCGCACGATATTTCACTGCACGACTTCGCCGCCTGTGCCCTGGACGCCTACAAGCTCAGCCCGGGACTGGTGCGCGTACTGATGGATGAGAGCCTGCACGGCAACGCGAGGCGATTGGTCAGCGCAATCCTCGGTGCCTCGCAGCAGCTCGGTGCCATCGTCATCGCCACTGGGGTCGACAGCGAGGGTGCTGCCGATGCGCTGCGGCTGATCGGTGTTCGCTACCTGCAGGGCCGTGCCCTGCTGCCGCCGCTGGCTGCGCAGAGCGTGCCTTTGGCTTGGGAGCGTCCGGTGCTGCTGCGCCGCAACTAGAACTTAGCGCGATGGACGCAACAGCACATCCTTGCCACAGCGATCCCTGAGATCGATACCGCAGGTGCGGGGTTCAAGCCCACGTGTCAGACAGATGCGCAGCTCGCGCAAATACCGGCCACTGCATTGCGTGGAGATCATTTCCGGCCTGAGTTTTGGGTTCTCCATCAGAAAATCAGCCTCGATGCGCGCCACCGTGGTGCGCAGCGGCTGGCTCAATTCGCGGTAGTGCGCCGGGATGTGGATACTGCGATAGGCCTGTTCGGCAGCGGCGAAATAGTCACTAGCAGCGAGGCCGGAGCACACGCCATGCGCGCGCCATTCGTGGATCACCAGCGATCTGCTGGGCATGAAGCGCAGCGCGCTGGCAATCAATGATTCCGATAGGTATTCACCCCGGCCGCAATCCTTTGGCCAGCCACGCTCGTTTTGCGGCCAAAGCCCATGCGCTACAAAGGCATAAGGCCGGGTGCACTGCGTATCGCCGGACCTTGCCTCGCTGACACAGTACTGCGGCGACCAGGAGAGTGAGAGCACGTAATAGTCGAAGCGGCCCGCAGTGTCGGCGAGCGCAGCCAGGGGCATGCACAACAAGGCGAGGCTGGAGATTTGAATTGACACGTCAATCCGGTGTGCGATATTTTTCGCCGAAATCCACAACGATAGAAGGGAATTCATATGGTTTTCAGCCTGTTCGCCCGTGCAGTCTGTGGTCTTGGCCTCATCGGTGCGGCACTCAATGCTTCGGCGGCAGACTGTACGTCGATCACCGGCGGCAATACCACCGCCAGCGCTATCGGTGATTGTGCCCTCTGCACCACGCTCAACCCGAATCGTGCGATTGACGGCAACCAGAGCACTGCCGCCAGTGTCGTGGTGCCAGTCAACACCGACGGCCGCAATGGTCTGCGCGCTACTGCCCAGCGCGGTATTGTCTTCTCCGCCGGCAGCCGCCCTGGGGCTTTGCTGAAAGTGACCAAGTCCACCTCGGTGGCGGTGAACACCCAGGGCATCCTGCGCACCTATCTCAATGGTCGTCAGCAGGATCAGGCAACCTTCGTTAGCGGCGGCATCGTCGATGTCAACGGTGTCGGCACGCTCACGGGGCTGGCGAACCTCAAGGCCAGCAAACCCTTCAATGCCGTTGAAGTGGTGTTCGATGGCAGCTACTCCGGCTACAACATTGAGGTCTTCGAACTGTGCAGCGACAGCAAGAAGTGATTCAGCCCTGAGCGGTTGATCAGGCCCGGCCATGCGCCGGGCCTTTTAGTTGGTGCCGTCAACCTTTAGACCCCGAAAGCCAGATACCAGAAGCCAGCCAGCACCGGCAGGGTGAGTGCTACGGCCACTCCCGCCAGCCTCGGCATGGAGAGTTTCGTCCACAGCATGAGACCGGTGAGGCTGAGCAGGATCAACGCACCGGCGAAGGCATCTACCAAGAGCACCCAAAATACATTGATGCCATAGCCCTTGTGCAGGCGGGTGAGCGTGCCGAGTACGCCGTTATCCTGCTTCTCGTATTTGACTTGCTCCGCCCCGGCCCAGTACTCGGCGGTGTAGGCCTTCTCTGGCGAGTGAAAGGTAAATGACCAGCGGGCGGGGATATCCATCGGCCGGCCATCAAAAAGCACAGTGCCGGCGGGCTCCTCTCGGATACGCACTTTGGTTGTTGTGGGGGCACCGTGACTGGCTTGCAGCCAGGCCGCGAGGGAATCCGGGCTGCTGCGCGCTGCTGCAGGTATCGTGAGTTGCACGCTGGTCTTTTCCGCCAGCTGCACCGGCAGCTTCAGGATGTTGCGGTGGTTGAGCAGGATGCCCGTGGCCCCGAAAGAGAGCCCCATCACCGCCCCCCACAGGCCCAGCCAGCCGTGCAGGGTGCGGAGTTTGCGCAAGAAAACGCTACGGCGATTGCTGGTGTCAGTCATGGGTGTGAACCGAGTGTGTGATTGGCTTGCTCGGTGCGACCGGCTGGCTGAGTGGATATTTTGCAGTAGCCCTCGCCCTCCGGGGAGGGGCAAGTGAATCAACCGGCTTTCTGACCCGCCAGGAACAGCCAAGTCTCGACCACTGTATCGGGGTTGAGGCTCATCGACTCGATGCCCTGATCCAGCAGCCATTTGGCGAGGTCGGGATGATCGCTCGGCCCCTGGCCGCAGATGCCGATGTACTTGTTGTGCTTCTTGCAGGCGGCGATCGCCATGCCGAGCATCTTCTTCACTGCGCCATCGCGCTCATCAAACAGGTGGGCGATGGTGGCGGAGTCACGATCCAGCCCCAGCGTGAGCTGGGTCATGTCATTGCTGCCGATTGAAAAGCCGTCGAAGTGTTCAAGAAACTCCTCGGCCAGCACCGCATTGCTGGGCAGCTCGCACATCATGATCAGCTGCAGGCCGTTGCTGCCGCGTGCGAGGCCGTTTTCAGCCAGGATTTCGTTGACGCGTTTCGCCTCACCGAGCGTGCGCACGAAGGGGATCATCACCTTTATGTTGGTCAGTCCCATCTCGTCGCGCACGTATTTCAGCGCGCGGCATTCCAGGTCGAAGCAGGGGCGGAAATCCGGCGAGATGTAGCGACTCGCGCCGCGGAATCCGATCATCGGATTTTCCTCGTGCGGCTCGTAGCGCTTGCCGCCGATGAGGTTGGCGTATTCGTTGGACTTGAAGTCGCTGCAGCGCACGATCACCGGCTCGGGGGCGAACGCAGCCGCCAAGGTGGCAATGCCCTCGGCGAGCCGCTGCACGTAGTAGTCAGCAGGCGAGGCATAGGCGGCGATCATCGGCAAAATCTGCCGCTTCACTTCCGGCGATTGGCTGTCCAGCTCCAGCAGCGCCCTGGGGTGGATGCCGATCTGGCGGTTGATGATGAACTCCAGTCGCGCCAAGCCGATGCCGCGATGGGGCAGGGCGGCGAAGTCGAAGGCCTGCTCCGGCGTGCCGACATTCATCATGATCTTGACCGGAATCTCCGGCATCTTGTCCAGTGCGATTTCATCGACCACGAAGTCGATGTTGCCCTCGTAGATATAGCCGGTGTCGCCCTCGGCGCAGCTCACCGTCACGGCGCTGCCGTCCTTGAGCTTGCTGGTGGCATCGCGGCAACCGACAACCGCCGGAATACCCAGCTCGCGGGCGATGATCGCGGCATGGCAGGTGCGGCCGCCACGGTTGGTGACGATGGCGGCGGCGCGCTTCATCACCGGCTCCCAATCGGGGTCGGTCATGTCGGTGACCAGCACATCACCGGGCTGCACGCGGGCCATTTCGTCGATGGATTTCAGCAACCGGACCTTGCCTGCACCAATCTTCTGGCCAATGGCTCGGCCCTCGCTCAGCACCGTGACCAGTTCCTTTTTTGGGCCCTTGAGCTTGTAGCGGCGCAGCGTGTTGGCCGATGCGCGCGACTGCACGGTTTCAGGCCGTGCTTGCAGGATGTAGAGATGGCCGTCGATGCCATCCTTGCCCCACTCAATGTCCATCGGGCGGCCGTAGTGGTCTTCGATGATCAGCGCCTGCTTGGCGAGTTCTTCGATGTCGGCATCGGTCAGGCAGAAGCGCTGACGCTCTTCGGCAGCAACCGGCACGAACTCGACGGTGCGGCCGAGTTTGCGGTCAGCGGTGTAGATCATCTTCTTCGCTTTTTCACCCAGACCACGCTTGAGCACGCTGGGGCGGCCTGCGCGCACATTGGGCTTGTAGGCATAGAACTCATCCGGGTTCACTGCGCCCTGCACCACGGCCTCGCCGAGGCCATAGGAGGCGGTGATGAACACCGCGTCCTTGAAGCCTGACTCGGTATCCATCGTGAACATTACGCCAGACGAACCCCTGTCGCTGCGCACCATGCGTTGCACGCCGGCGCTGAGCGCCACTGACTTGTGGTCGAAGTTGTGGTGCACGCGGTAGGAAATGGCGCGGTCATTGAACAGCGAGGCAAACACCTCCTTGATGGCATGCAGCACGTTGTCGATGCCCTGCACGTTCAAAAAAGTTTCCTGCTGGCCGGCAAAGCTCGCATCCGGCAAATCTTCGGCGGTGGCGGACGAGCGCACTGCCACCGAGATTTCAGCACCGCCGGATTCCGCCAGCAGCGCGTCGTAGCCGGTGCGGATTTCAGCCTCCAGCGTGGCAGGGAAGGGGGCCTTCACCACGGCCTCGCGGATCTGCTTGCCGACCTTGGCCAGGGCCACGACATCCTCGATGTCGAGCGCATCCAGCAGCGCGTTGATGCGCGCATCGAGGCCCTCAAAGCTCAGGAACTCGCGGTAGGCCGCTGCGGTGGTGGCATAGCCGTTCGGCACTTTCACGCCCGAGGCCGCCAGATTGGAGATCATCTCGCCCAGCGAGGCGTTCTTGCCGCCGACGGTTTCGACGTCGGTCATGCGCAGTTCGGAGTACCACAGGACATTGCGGGTGGCTTGGCTCACTGGGGGCATCTCGTGGGGGTGGATCAACTGGGCTGACAGTTTCAGTGTTCTCGCGGCGTCTTGCCACTGGAAATGCAGTGCGCAATGCGGCGAGACTGCCTACATGACCACCCGACATGTTTTTTTTGTCTCCGACGGCACCGGCATCACCGCCGAAACCCTCGGCAACACTCTGCTGACGCAATTCGAGGGGATGGACTTCACCAAATCCTCGCTGCCCTTTATCTCAACGACCGACAAAGCCAGGGTGACGGCGGACTACATCAACCACGTCGCCTCTACCGGGGGGCCTCGACCGCTGGTGTTCTCTACCACGGTCAGTGATGGTGTCCGTGCGGTGCTGCGCAACTGCAATGCACTGTTCATTGATCTGTTTGATACCTATATCCACGGGCTGGAAGCCGAACTGGGAGTGGCCCCAACCCATGCCCAGGGGCGCGCCCACAGCGCCAACACACGCCGCTATGACGCGCGCATCGAGGCCATCAACTACGCGCTGGAACACGACGACGGCCAGTCCGTGCGCGAACTGGGCAAGGCAGAGCTGATCCTCATCGCACCCAGCCGCTGCGGCAAGACGCCCACCAGCCTCTACCTCGCCATGCAGCACGGCATCTTCGCCACCAATTTCCCGCTGCTGGATGAAGACCTCGAAAAACCCGCCCTGCCAAAGACCCTGCTGGGCCATGAGAGCAAGTTGTTCGGGGTCACTTCGGAACCGGAACGGCTGAGCCAGGTGCGTAATGAGCGTCGTCCTGGCTCGCGCTATGCCTCGATCGCCCAATGCAGCTACGAGTTGCGACAGGCCGAGACGCTGTATCGCAAGCAGCAGATCCCGTTCGTGAACTCGGCCAATATGTCCATCGAGGAGATGGCCGCCACCGTGCTGCACGAGAAAGGCCTGAAACGTTAGATGGCATTTTTCCGCGAAAATGACAGGGCAGTGGCCTATGGGGCTGCGCCAAGCGGGCGCCACATGATACTTTTTAGTTTCAGAATCCAGTGTAGATAAAAGATTAGTCCATGAGCATCAGTGCAATCACTCCGTTCCTCGTGCCGCCAGAACAGGTCGAGCAGGCGCGTCAGTCTGACGCTGATTTTCAGGGGTTTCTCGCACTGGTTGAAAAAAGCAGCGGTGAACGGGTTCCACTGCAGGCACTGTCAAAGGCACGTTTCCGTGTCGTGGACAGCCGCAATGGCTCGATAGATGACCTGACGCTGACTGATACGGTGTTGTCCTCCGGGCAGCCGGTGGCCATTCAGGACTTGATCGCGTCCACTACTGGCATCGAGCGCGCGCGCCTGGCGCACTCGCTTTGGCGGCTCGACAGCTTTGAGGGCGTCAAGGCCTGGCTCAAGGCAGTGCTCGCTGTCGTCCGCCTGGCACATGACCTTGAAGGGCAGCTGCGTGGGCACATCCTGCTGGCCGAGATCATCATCCCGATGGTGGAGGCGGTAGAGCGCAAGGAATACGTGCTGCCCAATGGCGACATGGCTAGCGATGCCATCACCCGCAATCTCGGCATCCGCGCCAAGGTATTCGCGCTGGACCGTGCACGCCGCCTGCCTCGTGGAGGCAACGATGGCAACAGCATCATGGAACGACTGTCACGCACGCTCAGCAGCCGCGGTCCGCGCTAGCCCCATTCTGCTCCTGCAGCTTCGAGACTCGACGGGTGAGCGACGGCTTCACCGTGCAGCTTTCATGCGCCTGACGAGGCCTCAGGTGATTTATGAAGTCCTTCAAAGACAAAGTGGCTGTCGTCACCGGTGCAGGTTCGGGCATTGGTCAAGCGCTCGCACTGGCACTGGCCAGACAGGGCGCAGAGCTCGCCATCTCCGACATCCATGAACACAACGTCGCCGAGACGGCTGCCCAATGCGCAGCCCTGGGCGCCAAGGTCCAGCACTTCAGGCTCGACGTGGGCAAGCGCGAGGCAATTTATGCCCATGCAGATGAAGTGGCCAAAAACTTTGGCCGGGTGAACCTGGTCATCAACAATGCGGGCGTCGCCGTCAACGCCACTGTGCGTGAGTTGAGCGATGCTGACTTCGAGTGGTTGATGGACATCAATTTCTGGGGTGTCATCCATGGCACGCGAGCTTTCCTGCCGCACCTCACCGCCTCTGGCGATGGCCATGTCGTCAACATCTCCAGCATCTTCGGCATGATCGGTGTACCCAAACAATCGGCTTACAACGCAGCCAAGTTCGCTGTGCGCGGGTTTACTGAAGCGCTGCGGCAGGAAATGATGATTGAACGTGCCCCGGTGGGCGTGAGTTGTGTGCATCCCGGCGGCGTGCGCACCAACATTGCCAAAGCTGCCCGCAAAGGCGCATCCGATGCCAACCGCGACCTTGGTGTCCTGTTTGAAAAACTAGCCAAAACCACCCCCGCAAAAGCCGCTGACATCATCCTCGCCGGCGTGAAGCGAAATGAGGCCCGCATTTTTGTGGGTGCCGATGCCAAGCTCTTGGATTTCATGCAGCGTGTTCTTGGCAGCGCCTACCAGAAAATCATTGGTCCGGCGTTTGAGCGCCAAGAAAGAACCTGACTTTCAGTATCCGCCCGAGCGAGAATTACTGTTCGAGTGGGCGGCAGAGACGGTCCATCTCATCGGGCGCAAGCTTGCCTTTAAGCACACTTACAACGCATAGAAGGTGCGATAGGCGAGCGCGGCAGTGATCCAGATCATGGCCATGGATTTTCGGCTCGTGCTGCTGGGACCGTTTATATTTTACACACTGTAAAGTTGTTGCTAGCATCCGGCTTCATTCGTGAGGAGACCCCAAAGGCCATGATCGAGCTCTACACCGCACCCACACCCAATGGTCACAAGGTGTCCATTGCGCTGGAAGAACTGGCACTGCCATACACCGTGCATGCGCTCAACCTGATGGGTGGCGAACAGAAGAAGGCGGATTACCTCAAGATCAACCCCAATGGCCGCATCCCGGCCATCGTTGACACCGAAGCCGATGACTTTGCCGTGTTCGAGTCGGGTGCGATCTTGATCTACCTCGCCGAGAAAACCGGAAAGCTGATGCCGAGCGATGCCAAGGGCCGCTCTCGGGTCATCCAGTGGCTGATGTTCCAGATGGGCGGAGTCGGGCCGATGATGGGGCAGGCGAACGTGTTCTTCCGCTACTTCCCAGAAAAGATCCAACCGGTGATCGATCGTTATCAGAACGAATCGCGCCGCCTGTTCGAGGTCATCAATACACGTCTGTCGGTTAGCGAGTGGTTGGCCGATGACTACTCGATTGCCGACATTGCCAACTGGGCCTGGGTTCGCACGCACCGCTGGTCCGGGGTGAACACCGACGGCCTCGTCCACCTCAAGCGCTGGAGCGATGCGATGATCGCGCGGCCCGCCTGCGTGAGAGGTATCGAGGTGCCGTTCAAGCTGCCGAGTTTGGGTGAAGGCAAGAAGAACAGCGAAGCCGAGAACAATTTCATCAAGGGCGCTCAGACACTGCTGCAGAAGTAGTCCTTCATGAGCAAGCCTTACATCCACTACGCCTGGCAGCTGTCGTATTACAGCGGTAAGACCCGTGCATACCTGCGCTACAAGGGCATTCCACACCGCGAGAAAACCATCCGGCTGTGGGACATGGCGACAATCAAGAAAAAAGTCGGCACGCAGGTGATGCCAGTGGTGGTCACGCCCGAGGACGAATGGCTACAGGACAGCTCGCACATCATCGACCTGCTAGAACAACGTTTCCCCCTGGCGCCGGTCGTGCCTGCAACACCCTGCCAGCGGGTTGCCGCCTATCTGATTGAGGCCTGGGGGGATGAGTTCTGGCTGCCGTCAGCCATGCACTATCGCTGGAACTTCAACGAGAACTTCACCGATCTGTTCCGGCGCGAGGGTGGCGATCATCTGCTGCCTTTCGCGCCGCGATTCCTGAAGAACCGTGTGATTGATCGCTCAGCCGCCATGCTGCGCGGCTTTCTCAAGGGACTCGGCGTGGTGCCGGAGCAGACCGCGGCCATTGAAGCCTGGACGCACTCGATGCTTGATGCGCTGGAGGCGCATTTTGCGCTGCATGCCTACCTGCTTGGCAGCAAGCCGAGTCTCGGCGATTTTGGCCTGATTGGTCCGCTCTATGCGCACCTTGGTCGTGACCCCTATCCGGCGCGTGAACTGATCGGCAAGCGGCCGAAACTTGCGGCTTGGGTGCAACGCATGCAGCAACCCGAGCGGCCACAGGGTGGTTCATTCCTCGCCAACGATGCGGTGCCTGTGACACTGAATCCGATCTTCCAGTCCATCTTTGGCGAGTTCTGGCCGCAGCTGAGCGCCACACTCGCGTCGGTGCAGGCAGCTGTGCCCACGTTGAGCCCCGGGCGGGGCTTCGCGCGCCAGCTGGGCATGATCGAGATTCGGCTGGCCGGCCAGCCTTACAGGCTGGGAGCGCGACCCTACAGCCTGTGGATGGCGCAGCGTCCACTCGATGCGCTGCGCGCGATGAGAGCAGACGAACAACAGCGCGTTCAGGGCTGGCTGGCGACAGTCGGTGGCAGCGAGGCTATGCAGCTCGACATCCAGCCCCGACTGAAGCGCATGGCCCTGCACGTTCTGCCTGAGTAGGGCTCGTAATTAACTGCGAGCCTTGCGCCTTTGTTGCAAGAAGTTGCAGCACTAAAATCGCAGGTGCATCAGATATACCTGCTTGCCATCGTGTAAACCGCTTTTTCCTCCTCCTCTGTAACGACGCATAATGTATATTATGTTAAATTAAAATGAGCGTCGCACCTAAATATAAGAACGGGTCAGCAATCTCTTGCTATCTGCCCGTGTGACGCTGACCCAGATTGGTGCTTTTCACGTAGATCACCAAGCTGTGGCCAACGATCTCATAACCGTTCTGCTCGGCGATGTCGTGTTGCAGCTTTTCAATTTCGGGGCTGACGAACTCGACAACCTTGCCGGTATCGACATCCACCATGTGATCGTGATGCTCGCCGCGCTCCAGTTCGAATACCGCATGACCGCCCTCGAAGTGGTGGCGTTTCACGAGGCCAGCCTGCTCGAACTGCGTCAGCACTCGATAGATAGTAGCCAGACCGATATCGGCATCTTCCTGGATCAGCAGCTTGTAAACATCCTCAGCCGACATGTGCCGCAAGGCGTTGTTCTCGAGGATTTCGAGAATCTTCAGGCGCGGCAAGGTGACTTTGAGGCCGACATTGCGAAGGTCTTGTGATTCCATAGAAGTCTTGCCGGTGACGAGGTGCACGAGGATTGGGGGTGCCAGCTTTCCGCTATTATCGCCCCTCGTTTTTGATACGGCCAATGACATGCGTTTTTTGTTTATCGCAGCCTCCGTTGCTGCGCTGGGGCTTTCGCTCACTGCTTGCAACCTCGTCTTCAAATTGCCCACGCGGCAAGGCAATGTCATCGAGCAAAAGCAGCTTGATCAACTGAAGCTGGGGCTGACGCGCGAACAAGTGACCTATCTGATGGGCACCCCGGTTGCCGCCAGCCCTTTCCGCAATGACCGCTGGGACTATGTCGGCTATTACAAGTCCCCGCGTGGTCAGCTCAGCACCCGCACCGTCACGCTGTTCTTCGAGCAGGATTTGCTCAGCCGCATGGAAGGTGTAGCCGCACTGTCCACCGCCGATGCAGTGCCGAAAACCCCCGACGCTACTGCAATCTACAAGCAGCAGAAAAAGGAAAAGAATGAAGACGCTCGTGCAGAAGATCCGAAAGAATCCGGTGTGATTATCACGGACTCTTCAAACAGCCCTTAACGAATTTTAGGTGCGGAGAGCGCTCTCGCACTGGCCTTGTTTTTGGCATTGACGCGTTGACGGCGCTGGTTTTTGGGGTCAGCGAGCAAAGGCCCAAGGATTTCAACCCGATCACCTGCCGAAAGCACTGTATCGGGTGTGATCAGACGACCATGACAAGCCAGCGGCCTTGGCAAGCTCCCCTCGCCTCCATGCCATGCCGTCATCAGCCCGGCAGCATGGATGGCTTGGGCGACGGTGCATCCAGGCAGCACCTTGACCCATCGCCGGTGCAGTTGGTCCGTCAGAGCGAATAGCAATTCCACCTCGAAGAGCAGCTGTGTGGACGGCGCTGGATCAGCCATAGATGCGCGCCGCCCTTTGTCTGAACGCCTGCATTACGTTGTCGACAGCGCGATCGAGTTGTGGGGTCAGCAAACGACCCAGCGTTAGTACACCCCAGTCGAGATCCACCGTCAGGCTCACCTTGCAGGCCTGCTCCGCCAGCTTTTGAAAGCGCCATTCACCAGCAAGGCTCTTGAATGGGCCGCGCAGCAGCCGCATCTGTAGGATCAGGTCATTCTCTATCGTGGGCAGTACAAGGTTCTCGGTGAGGAAACTCTCGGTGAAGCCTGCAAACTTGAAGCGCAAACCGGCTTGCATCCGCGCGCCATCCACCTGCTCCACCGTCGCGTCGATACAACCCGGCATGAACTCGGGATATCGCACCACATCCTGCACCAGCGACAACAGCTGGATTGGAGCAAAAGCCATCAATGCCGAACGTTCGACCCGAACCATTTTCAAAATCCACCCTGCTGTGAAGCCTATAATTTTGCGATGAGCAAGAACAAAGAAAAAGAAAATCGTGCGGATCGGCTCATCGCCGCAAACAAGCGTGCCCGCTATGAATACTTTATCGAAGACAGCTACGAAGCCGGCCTGATGCTTGAAGGCTGGGAGGTGAAGAGCCTGCGCGAGGGTCGCGCCCAGATCACCGAAGCCTACGTCATCGTCAAAAAGGAAGAAGCCTGGCTGATCGGCGCACACTTCATCCCCCTGAAGCAAACCTGCACGCATGTGTTTGCCGATGCCACCCGCACCCGCAAGCTCTTGATGAACCGCAAAGAGCTTTCGGTTTTGGTAGGCAAGGTTGAGCGTGCAGGCTACACGCTGATCCCGCTCGACCTGCACTGGACTGATGGTCGCGCAAAGCTGCAAGTCGGCCTTGCCAAGGGCAAGAAGACCCACGACAAGCGCGACACCATCAAGGAGCGTGACTGGCAGCGCGAGCAGGGCCGCGTGATGCGCAGCGTCGCCAAAGGCTGAGGCCAGTGCAAACAAATCCTGCGCCGCGCCGTTGAACCCCAGCAAAGCGCCTATACTTGTGAGGACACGGGGGTGACATGGTTTCGACAGCGGTATTGAAGCCCGACGTGCATGCCGAGATGCCAACTTCCTCGTTAAACTTGTTGGCAAACAAGCTAGTTGCGAACGACGCTAACTACGCCCTCGCCGCTTAATCCCGGCGAGCGGATGCCCCTCTAGTGCTGGTGATGGGGGGTGCATCCGTCGACTCTCACCAGACCGCCACTGCGTTCGCTCTTAACGCAGGGGTCAAAACCCAAGGAGATAAGTGATCGCGTTCCGTGCCCTTCCGGCAGCGATCATCGAAAACCAATGACAGGGCTAAGCATGTAGATCGAAGGATGGAGAATCGTTGGACGCGGGTTCAATTCCCGCCACCTCCACATTTTCATAGTATCACAGAGTCTCAGGAAGTATCTCAACCCCATGGAAACGTGGGGTTTTTTTATGTCTGTCGTCTCTGCGTGTTTCAGTGAATCTCATTGCTTCTACCCATTTTTGAGGGTAGAAGTGCGGGTAGTTACCCAACCTGAAAAGTGGCTACCCTCACTTATGGCACTCACAGACATCATCTGCCGCAGCGCGAAGGCGCAGCCCAAGGAATACAAGCTCACCGATGCCAGCGGACTGCACTTGCTGGTCAGCACCAACGGCTGCAAGGGCTGGCGGCTGCGGTATCGGTTCGGTGGCAAAGAGCAAATGCTATCGCTTGGCACCTACCCGGAAATCGGACTGAAGGACGCCCGGAATCGCCGCGATGAAGCGCGCAAGCTGATCGCCAACGGCATCAACCCGTCAGCAAAGCGCCAGCAGGAAAAGCGACAGATGACCGAGGCAGGCACTGATTCTTTCGAGTCGATAGCGCGCGAGTGGTATGCGAAGTATTCGCCGCAGTGGGCGACCAGCCACGGCGAGAAGATCATCAGGCGCTTGGAGCGCGACGTTTTCCCGTGGATCGGCGCGCGCCCTGCCCGCTCGATCACCGCACCCGAGCTGCTGGCCGTGCTGCGCCGCATCGAGAGCCGGGGCGCAGTCGAGACGGCACACCGGGCAGGCCAGAACTGCGGCCAGGTGCTGCGCTATGCCGTTGCCACCGGGCGAGCCGAGCGCGATCCATCAGGAGACCTCAAGGGCGCACTGCCGCCGATCCGGCAGACGCACCATGCGAGCATCACGGAGCCGGAGCGCATTGGGGCGCTGCTGCGCTCGATGGATGCCTATCAGGGGTCGATGGTGACGCGATGCGCCCTGTTGCTCGCGCCGCTGGTGTTCGTGCGACCCGGAGAGCTGCGCCGTGCGGAGTGGGCTGAGATCGACCTGGACGGGGCGGAGTGGCGCATACCGGCCGAGAAGATGAAAAGCCGGGTGCTGCATGTCGTCCCACTGTCTGAACAGGCCATTGCGGTGCTGCGAGAGCTGCAACCGCTGACAGAGGGTTGGCAGGGAAACGACAAAAAAACTACGAAGTGCAGAGTAAGGCACTGATTCACAAAATAATTGGCGAGTCGACGCCTAGCAATCCGATGTCTCTGTCCCAGTTGAGGGCGTAGTCACCAAAGCGGTTGATGTGACCGTGACGGAACGGTGCCAGCCCTGCGACCATCGCTGGAGTGATGGTCATCCCCTCCTTCTGGAGGTCTTGGATGATCTTTGTCATCCAATGCACGTTGTGCAACATCACCATGTTGGCAGCGAGGTGACTGTATTTCACGACTTTGCGCTGCTCATGCTGGACGTTCTCGGCGATGATTCCCTCCCCACCGAAGAAGACCCATTTGATGAAGGAATTGAACTCTTCGCTCTTATTTGTCGCAGCAGAGATCGTATTGCGGAGCGTGGCGTCAGCGATGAACTTCAATAAAAAGTTCGTTCGGATCACCTTCCCCAGCTCCCGGAAGGCAAAGTACAGCTTGTTCTTCCGGCTATAAGTGCCTAGCCGCCTCAGAACAGTCGAGGCAGTTATCTTGCCGAGTTTGATAGATACCACCACGCGGAGCATATCTGGCAGATGTGTCTCAATCATCTTCCAGTCGATAGCTTCTCCGAAAAGGCTGTCGATGTTTTTATACTTCGCGCCGGTGGCTGGGCGGTAGAAAATGAGATCCTTGATACGGCGAATCCGCGGCATTAATTTGATTCCCAGTAAGTGAGCCAGCGCGAACACCGCCAAGTTCTGAGAATGTGTATCGCCATGCACAGTGTCAGGCTTGATATCGGATTCGTTGGCCATGAGGGCATCCAGCATGTAAGTGGCCTCGTATACGCCGCATGAGATGAAGCGTGAATACAAGGCGATGTACATGTCACTGACGTGGTAATACCCGATGCCACCGTAGCCACCGTAGCGAATGTGGTATTCAGAAAAAAGACTCTCTTCGTAGAGGTCCCACTTCGTACCATCGACGGAAACGCTGTTACCACTACCCCAATAGTGCGGAAGATCGAACTTTGCATAGGAATTGATCACCTCCGTAATCGCTCGCTCAAGCGATTCTTCAGTGACGTACTTAACGTTGAGCCACGAGACTTGCCGACGGTTTAGATCGCGCAGCGACCGCGCGGTCTGAGATGGGCCTAGATTGCAGCCATAACAGAAAAGCGCAGTGATAAACCGGCCGCGGGGGTCAGACAGGCGTGATTCAGTACCTGGAAATGGCTTGAACAACCGGTGCAGGTCGAGCCAACGCTCCGTGTCTGTTAAAACATCAAGGATGCTCAGCTGCGGCATCCGGTCTCGGATAATCAGATCCAGTTTTTGAACCTCCGGCGCGCGCATCGGCTTTTTGAGCTTATTGAGGATAAGGCGACCCTCGACGATTTCGGCATGATCGTTGGCAGGGAAAGCCTCATCGACTTGCTTAGCCAGTGTGGTCAACTCATCGCGTAATTTTGAGACGAACGTTGCACCATCAACCTCGACGCCGGTGACCTCGCCATACTCGGCTAACTCTTTCTTCAGTTCGTCGATATCGACCAATTCCTCCCGATAGTCGTCATAGCGCTCACCCTGTTCGATGAAGAGATCGCCATTTTTCAGTTCCTGTTTAATCTGTTGCAATACCGCGATCTCGAAATACTTCCGATTTATTCTTGTCGGTGAGCCCCGGCCTTCCGCCTTGATCAGCGCAAGCTTCTTCCACGATGGCGACATCCAGACCAAGTCAGATCGCACGTCGATACCGATATCAGAAGGGTTCAAGATTTCCTGTCGCACACCGCGTAGAGACAGCAACACAGCACACATGCGCTCAATGTCGCGATCCTCGGAGGTCGAGCGGAGTTCCATTAGCTGGACGCAGTTAAATAATTGTCCCCGTACAAACTGATAGGGCTGCAACATAAAAGGAAGATAGTTCCGGCCCGCGAAAGCCAGATATTGCTCGCACTGGGCCACCAGCTGCGCGACATCAGTGAGTAACGACCCCTCAATGGCATTGATTTTTCGAGTGGCGTTTCCTTCGATCTGGTAAGCCAGCAGGACTTCTCTAAGTTGGCCGATGAGCGCGTCCGTTGTCTTTAGGTGCTGTTGCTGATGTTCCAGTAGCTTCTTCTGCGCGTTGTTGTCGAGGTTCTGCATCAGTCGGATGAACACATCCGCGACGTCATCCAAGGTCTTGGCCTGTTGGGCCCGGATGAAAATCGTCGCCAATGCATAACGCTTCTGCGGTTTCAGCTCGGCTAGTTCGCCAGCGTCGAGAGACCGCGCCCACGATCGGAAATGCTTGAGCTTTGGCGCCGGGATGTTGATTGCGGGCAGCATTAAGGCCAGGCTCTGAAGCCGCCGGACGTGCTGCAAATACTCACGTACCTCTTTCTGTGTGGGCTGCGCCGGCTCGCGCTTGAGCACATTCCAATCCGTCGTTGCATTCCCAGCGTCGGATTTCAACAGGTCATCAATCGTCGATTTCGCCGTGTCGGATAGCTGTGTCACCAGCGTGTCGAAATAGCGGTCATTGACGAACTCCCGCGCGGATTTGGCTATGCGATCAAGGGTTGGAAATGGCGGCAGTTCATACCTATGCCGTACCAGCTCTTCCAACAACACGTTGATGATGTCGGGGATGATGTGTTTAACCTCAGCGCCCTTTCTCGCTATTCCCTCCAACCAGTCACGCTTCTCTGACTCCAGCGGCTGAATGACGAGATGTATTCGGAGCGCCGCAATGTTGGAGTACCGCATGCTTGCTGCATCGGTACTCACTCGCTCCTGGACTGTCAGTGGCCTCGCGAATCCCGCGTTCAGTACTATGTGATCAACGATGATGTCGGGCACGTCACCGGTCTTTGGGAAGTAGCCGACGCGCTGGCATAGCTTCAGCAGGATCAGTAGGCCGAGCTGTTTAATGCGGGAGGTGCTCTGGCTGCTGACGAACGTGAGTTCGCTTTCGGTAGGCGTGTAGGCCTCTTTCAGTTCCTTCTCCCCGATATCTGGCCTGAGGCGCGGATAGGCGGTTTCATGGATCGCTGTCACGTTGACGCCCGGCCATCAACGCGCAGGCAAGTCTCATGACTGCCCTCTATGTGGCATGAAAGATTCGTCAGCATAAAAAGACATACACAGCTCGATTTCATCCTGCATTCCATTGACGGTGTCATGTGGCGTTCTGACAGGGCGACGCAAGGACAAAAGAATCCCTTTGCGGCTCAAATATGAGCCGCATCCTTGACATCAAAAAAAGCAGAAATGAGAATGCAGACTCAGAGTTAAACTGAAAGTCGCACTTCAGTGCCCACATCCCGAGAAGGTGTGGGCTTTTTACTTTCCCGCTGTTAAATAGTGATCTGAGTCAGTTCTAATTATCCGGCGCACCTTCTACATACCCGTGGCTAGAAATCAGCTCAGTAGCCCTCTCGGCACTTTCTTGATAGCGGTCTGGCCACAACACAGTGACGCTGACTTGAAGTTTTCTGGCGATCGCTGCTTCGACACGTCTCGACCGTCGATATCCTTGACTCACGCTGGTGACCGTGGTGGCGGCTAATTCCAATTCGCGGGCGATTCCCGCCAGTGAGCTGCCCGCCAGCCTCAATCTCATTTTGATCTTTTCGTGCTGTTCCAAAGCAGGACGCATGTGTGCTACCTTCAGTAGAAGTTATGAGACTAATAATGAGCAGTTATGAGTAAGTTGTCAACGGAGGAGGATAAGCTCTTGCTGGGTCTCAGGCTGATGACAATTCGCACTAGCAGTGGGCTCACTCAATTTGAGTTCGCTGACCGCTTAGGTTTGTCGCCACGGGCCTACGCGAATTACGAGCGTGGCGAACGCGAAATGCCGGTGGCGCTGTTCAAATCACTGTGCGATTCGTTCCGCATCGACCCGCTATGGCTATTAGTCGGTCCCGGTGAAGAGCCCGATCACATTGGGAATCGTCGGGTTGATCTTGATCTGCTTGAGGAAATCATTCGCATGATCGAGGAATGGTTGGTCAAGAAGAATGGAACCCTGAAGCCGGAAAAAAAGGCCCGCGTGATTCGCTTGGCCTACGAGCATTGTGTTGATCAGGGAGCGGTAGACGCGGCTCACCTGAAAGAAATGCTCTCTCTGGCCGCGTGAGATCGATATGGACGGAAGTGGAAAAGACAAACTCAAGGTGGTTCCGCTTCGGCCAACCAGGCCAAAGCACCCCCTCGATCCAAGGCTGGAGGAGCTACGCAAGATTCTTAACGAGGACGTCGAACCCATTCGCGATGAGGACGACGAACTCTCTGATAAAAACGTAATTAAATGTGAAAAGAAGTTTCGCAAGAGATTTGGATACGGCTTCAGCTGGCATCGGCGGCACCGCGTTGCACTGATCAGGTTGAAGCACGAGAAGGACCTTACGGATCGCGAGATCATTCTTTTTCGCCATGCCGGTGCCCTGCGTCGGACTCCGTGGGGAGTACATCTCGACGCCAGCGGCTGGATTGCTTTATGGGGCGCGTTTCAACTCGCCATTTTGGGATTGATGATTGCAGCGATAGTGATTGGCGTCTGGCCCCAACTCGCCACGTCGCCTATCAAGGTGCTGAAGTTGATAGGGCTGTTGGTCGGATTGCTTTCTATTTGCCTGATGATCTACCTGACATTTATTAAGCCTTGGATTATTCAGCGGAGAACAGAGCGGCAGGACAAATGAGTTCAGCCGCACTTTCAAACGCTTGAAGCAGGCGAATGCGGCGCTGGTTACTAACGACGTGCGAATCACACGCAGGATTTCTGATGAAGACTTGAGCTCACTCAGTCCCTATCTCATTGAGCACATCATGAGACTCGGGAAATATCGGTGCGCCTGAAGCATCAAACGGAGCTTTTGATCGCTGAATCGGCGTTTGAGGATGCAGCGGCAAAGGCACGCTGGTTTGGCAAACCACAGAAATAGAGGTGGGCTAATCGCCGGTGCCGCTGACCAGCTGCTCTGACTTCTTTACCAGTTCCTTTCGAGCACGGACTGGGAGCAGCTGGTAGCTGGTCAGCAGCCGGGCCAACTCGTTATCAGGGGTGTAGAAATATGCGACTGGCACTTTCAGAATCACGGCTATTTTCAGCAGCAGTGTGTAATTGGGCACGTGGCGCCCTGTGCAGTAATGGTTGATCCTGGAGCTGGCCACCGATGGGTCAATGCCGCATTTAATGCCAAGAACCTTCTGAGAGACACCCACGCGCGCCATTGCCTCGTTTAGGCGTCTGGGGATCGGATTCCGATTTTTATCGTGGGTTGCCACACCGTGCTGCCGAGCTGGGTCAGCCGACAGCTTCGATTTTCGGTATCGTCCCAGATACTTAGAGTTCCTAAGTAGGCTTCTGATCCATATAATCCCTTCGCCGGCGCTACCTGGGTGCTATGGCTTCTTGATGCGCTAGCGGACAGTCCGAGGTGCCGAGGAGCTACAGGAATGCGGACGTTCATAGAACTCATGAAGATGATGAACGCGGGGTGTGCGTGTCCTTTCAACTCATTTACGGCGACCACGATCTGGTGTTACCGCTGGCATTGGATGCCGTGGCAGAAGAGCGCCTGGTCGATTTGATGTCCGTTGCCATCGCGCCAGGATCGGAAAGAGCCGATCTCGCCAGACGGATTACAGATGCGCTCTGCACCTTAATGGACCATCAGATCATTCCACCTACCGAGAAGCAGCTGAAGTACGCAGTCGCCATTGCGCGCGAGTTGTCGCTCACGATTCCGCCGGAAGTCCTCCAGTACCGCGAAGCCATGACCGCTTTTCTCGGCACGCATGCACAGACCTACCGCCAACGAAAAGGAAGGGCATAAGCCATGAAAAGCTCACTTGATAAGGCCGTAACGGTCGATTCCAGTCCACTCTCCGACATCGTCGAAGCGACAGCTCGTCGGCGAAAGGAAGATTTAGGTTTTGTGTCGCTGACGGAAGCCGGTGGATTTGACTACCCCACATTCTTCACGGCCAGCTTTGACTACTTTGCAACTGGCGAGGGGCATACCGTCGGCATTGTTATGGGATATGCACCGAGCGCCGAGCAGTTGAACGAGCTGGTTGTTGAGCACTTTGGCAGCTATTACGCCAGCGGTGCCGAGGTATGGCCGCAACTACAGCTGCCACCCGACGCTGGGTCGATGGTCCCAGATGCCATTCGAGCGGTGATTTCCGACCCGTCTCAGGTGTTCGGCCACTTCTACTTCGCCAGCACCTACCACCTCAATCAATCGTGAGTGTTCCCATGCCTGCAAGCGACGAAGCAGTGATCAACGGACCGACGACGACCACAGCGGCGGATGAAGCGGCGCTTGCGCTCAGACTAGGGTTGCTGATTTCCAGGTTTGCTGCTGCCAACTATCGGGACATGGTGGATTTCGACCATCTGGTCAATGATGGACTCAGTGACCACGACGGCAATCTGATATCCCAGATGGGCACTTTTACGCTGTTAGACCGAGGTACAAGCCGGAAGCCCGTGTGCCAAGGCTAAAGCTCTCATCAGCTGCAACAAGCGGCCATGCTGACCCGATCCGCTAAGTAATCCGGCAGGTCAGGACAACGGGCGTTGCACTCGGTCAGTTGCTGAGAGCGGCGGGGCGCTGCGACAAAAGTGAACGGGAACATGGATATCAAACTGCGCTCTGCCTGGCGGTTTCATGCCGCAAGATTTCCGGCCTCATGCTGGAGTTCTCCACTAGCAGCCCCGGCCGTCGTCAAACCATAAAACTGCTACTGACTGGCAAAGAGTCGTTTATTGAAGTGCCAGGGTCTGAGCGGCTAGTAAAGCAGCTGTGCGAGCTTGCAAAATGCACGCAGGAGTCCAGTAGACGCCCTGGGAGACGCAAGGCATAAGGGTTTGCCACCGCGCCGTTCCAACAATGGCGATGCCGTACCTCGCCGCAATTATTGCCATGCTCACCAGATCGAATGCCGTGGGCATTGGCGTGATTGAAGCCACCTTGCCCGAACTCCGTAAAATCCGTAACATGTGGATAATAGTCGGAGTGACCCATGCAATTTTTCAAAAGCACTGAAGTCGCAAAACGTTTCGGCGCGATTGCCCAAGTCGTTCAGAGCGAGCCTGTATGTGTCCAGTCCTATGGACGCCCACAGATGGTCATGCTTGCACCCGCAGAGTACGAACGCCTGCGCAGACAGGATCGTCGTGTGTACTCCACCAGCACGCTGCCGCCGAGCCTGCGTGCAGCGATCGCTGCCACCAAGCCTTCGGAAGCGGCTGCTGCCTTCAATCACGAAGTGGAAGGTTGATTGGCCAGCTATCCGGTTCCACTTCCTGGCTTGGTCATCCGCTACGCCTATCTCTGGAAGCGGGAAGCTGACAATGGTGACGTAGAAGGAAAAAAGCACCGGCCCTGTGTAGTTGTGCTGTGCGTTGAAGAAGTCGACGGCGAGAAGGTGGTGACCGTAGCTCCCATCACCCATACGCCACCGGACAATCCAGAACAGTCCATTGAACTTACCCCAGCCACTCGCCGCCGCCTTGGTCTCGATGACGAGAAGAACTGGATCATGGCTACCGAATTGAACAGCTTCTATTGGCCAGGTCCCGATCTCGTGCCGACAAGGGCAGGGCAGTACGCCTATGGCGAGCTGCCAGCCGTTGTGTTTACGGCACTCGCTCAAAAAATCTTGGCGGCTGGCTCGAACGTCGCGGAAGTCTCGCGCAGTGAGTAGTTGACCGACGGTTTATTCAAATCTGTTGGCATGTAAATAGGCTCACCGCCTTGCAACGAATCTGCGGAGACAGAACTGGCTTGGGTGGCTTGTTCGTGAGATACCTATTTGATTTCAGCTGAATCTTTTGGCTGCTGACCGGGGAAATCTAATTGACCAATGCAGGCGATCACTTCCCATCGTTGCGAGACGCTATCCGCGAGCTGAATGCTGCTGGTGCAGATGGCTTCGAGGGTTTGATCGCCGCAATACTTTCCGACATCACCAAGACAGCCTTTGCTCTGGCCAGTTCCGGGTCGCAAAGAGGCAAGGATGGCAACTCCAGCCTCAACAATGCCGCAGTCGCCTTTGAGGCAAAGCTCTATGAAGATTCCGTTCCTTCGGCTGAAATCCTGAACAAGCTCGCATTCGTCCACATCGATGAAGCTGGTGACACGGACCTCTGGGTGTTGGCATCGACCGGTACCGTCAGCAGCCAAACTGTCAACAACGCGAAAACGTTCTGCGAAAAAATCGGAATTCAGATCCTGGTTGCTGACTGGCAGTCGTCAGGCATCCCCACACTGGCTTGCCTGATCGCAATGGCTCCCGCAGTCGCTGCTGAATTTATCGCCCACAAAACAAAGAAAGCCAAGGCAACGATTTCGGCATTTCTTCAGGACGTGCGCGACCATCCGCAGTTCGCAGATCGCTGTTTGGAGCTAAGGCGGATTATTGAGCAGCCGAGCTTGGGGCCTGCCTATGCGATCAAGCGAAATGAGGCTTGGCTCGCAGATGCATTTGGCAACACCAGTCACGCCCGGATCGTTTTTGGGCAGCCGCTAGCACCAGCGGACCCCACAACTCGCGGCGTGCTGGACCGTAAGGATCTACGTGAGCAATTAGCCTCCACTGTTTTCGGGAAGCCGGATGGAAGCACCACTGCGATCCTTGGCCCAGATGGCAACGGAAAATCGTGGCTATTTGCTCAGGCTTGGCTAAACCAGCCATGCCGGCCACTGGTTGCGATACTGATTCCCGAAGACATCCCAGAGCACGTCAGTAAGGAGGGGCTTGAGCAACTCCTAATTTCCAAGCTGATCTTGCAGACAAAGGACAGCGCCTCGCCGGTGACTACCAGACGATGGCAAAGGCATGTTGCGCGCTGGCGTACGCAGAAAAATCCGGACTTACCAAAACTGGTCGTGTTCTTGGATGGAATCAATCAGCGAGAAACGGCGTCGTGGACGAGGGTGATCGACATCTATGGAGAAATGCTCAGTGAACTGGGCGGCAAGCTGGTCTTTAGCTCCAGGAGCTTTTTCTACGCGGACCACGTAAAAAATCGGCTCGTAAGTCGAGTCGTGTCACTGGATGTGCCTGAGTGGAGTACAGAAGAACTTGATCAGCTCCTGCATGATCGGGGTACGTCCATCTCCCGCTTGAACCCTGCGGTCGCGCGCAGCCTACGCAATCCCCGCATATTCGCAGTTGCATTGCAGCTCTTGGGCAGTGCGGAGGTCGAGAAATTTCAAGAACTCAGCGTCAGTCGTCTTCTGTTCGAGCACATCAGATTGGGTGGTTCGCAGGCAACAGGCGAGGCTTCGTCCCTGATTTTCGTGCGCGGCGTTCGGGAGCACGCCGACACGATCATCAGCCGCCTGAAGCAGACTAAGCCTGACGATCTCTTTGTATTTGACACCGTCCCAGGTTCGGCGATTTCGATTCCGGAACGCTTTGCTGCCACCGCAGCGGGGCGCTTTTTTGAGCCCTTTCCAGATGACCACACCCGATACATCCTGAAGGATGATGGCTTGTCGCTTGCTCTTGGCCTTTCAATCGTTGAGCAGGCACGCTGCGCCCTTCGGAATGGTCGAAGCATCAACGAGGAGCTATCGAGACTGCTGGATCCGATTGCTGCACTGGACAAGACCGCCGATATCCTGCTGGCTGGGCTGCTAGTTTCGATTCTTCAAGAGAATCCATCAGAGGTCGTTATTTCGGTGCTCGTTCGATTCTTCTTGGCGCTGCAAAATCTGGATGCCGGGATGTACGGGGAGTTCCAGGCACTAGCGCGGCGAGAGCCCTCCGCTTTTCTCAAAGCACTTGAGAACTCGATACTCGCTGACAGGACATCCTCAAACCTCTCCTGGCTGAACCAAGCACTAACGGACAATCGAAAAGTCCCGAATTGTCAGGCCTCCATCATTTCGTATTCGCGGCGTTGGCTGAGTCTCTACTCGCTGGCGCCCAGTCGATTGGTCATGTCGAGGCCGGGTGACAAAGATCAAGATCACGCGGCCGAGATCGCGGCACGTAATAGCAAGCTGCGCATGGAGGTTGATGGCTTGAGCCCTGCGGAGAAAAAACTTGTTGAGTCTCTGATCCTGGAGGAGCGAGGAGACTATTCACATCTCAACAAGATCGCATTCGCCTTTCTTGCCGGGACATCGCTTCAATCATTTGGCACGGAGTTTTTGAAGTGGAGTCTGGCGTCGGCGCTCAACGGTGGATTCTCAGATGCAGGGGATCAATTCGCCCATCTGATCCGTTTCAATCGTGAGGATTGGTCTGAGACACGAAAAGCCATACTCGATGCTGCAAGCGTTCTGCGCGCACCATCAATATCGAGAACGGGGCAGTGGGCTCTGGTTTACCTTCTTCGTGCCACCGGATCCTCAGAGGATGCGAAAGAGGCAGAAGAAATGGTCGAACGATTGACTATTGATCGAGAGAAGTTCAAAGGCTGGAGGTCAGTTGAGAATTACTGCACAACCGATCCATGTGACCCCAGCTCCCTCCGGCCGGACAACATCTCTCACACCGTCATTCAATTCGCCGCACTTGACGTCTCAAAGCTACGAAAACAACTTGGACGCGGCTCCGAAGAGCACTTCTTTCAGATGGCACTCACGGGGCTCGCGCGGTTTGAACCAGATGCTGCCCTAGAGACCATTCAACGCTTCGCCAAAGATTCGCTGCTGCGTCCTAATGAGGAGTTCCGCTTTGCGGCCTTTGGCCTGGAGTGTCACGCAGCGGCACTTGACCAAGCCGTCGCACGAGAGTTCAGCTCGCGTGCATCAGGCATTGCCGAACAGGCCCTTGCACATGGCGACAAGCACAACGAGCTTCTCGTTGCTGCTCAATACAGTCTGAGCATTGCTTTCCCACACATGAGCGGGGATGAGCAGCTCGAAGCGCTACTGACTCACCCGCCGCTCAATGGCTTACTGACGTTACTGCTCAGGCTGTGCCGAAATTGTGAGCCGCAACGGCTTGAACGAGCACTCCAAAACGCTTTTCAAGCAGATGACGTCATTGCTGAGGTTCGGTTGCTGGCATTCGCTGAATACTCTGGCACGGCGCTCAGCCCGGGTACTAAATTAGTGGTCGCAGCTCTCGCTACTTCTCAGAACAACTGGGTTCGTCTCTGTGCCTTGGCTCTAATTGCACAATCTGCCGATGCGGATTTGATCAAGGTTGTTCTGGACAGCGGGTGGTCGGCCTCATCGTTGGACCAATGGGAGAACGAACCAGAGGTCAGAGCAGGCTCACATATTCTCGTCCTAGCGGCCGAGCTGGGGCTGATCACGATTGATGCTTGCATGGAACGGATTTCGATAGATGCCTATTCGCGCCTGGTCAACAAGCTCGGCGAGGAGGCAGCTGCTAGGGTAGCTGCGCGGGTTGATGCGGCCGTACGTAAATCCATGGCGTATCGGGTCAGTGTGAGTCTGCCGGATATCGAACAGCGATTCGACGATGGTGAGGCGCAGCCACATCTAAGTATTCATGACCGAAGGGATCAGCACGAATCGCCATTAGCCGCCTTCAAGCGCGAATCCGAAGTGGGCGATGCTTGGTATGACCGCCAAAAGCTCAATCGCGAGGCGACAGAAAAGTTCCAGAGGGAACTGACTGACGCCGGTGCTGAACTCATCCTTGGCGCTGTGACCGTGGAGTTGGTGACGCAGGTGGCGAAGTGGCAGTTGCCGGTCGTTCGGGGGTGGTGTGATCTCTTCCTCGCCTTGGACGAGGATGCCGTGCCCTGCGTTTACAACTTCGCGTCACTTGTGGCGCAAGTTGTTTCTAAAGTGGATCCAGAGATCGGAGCATCAGCATTCAGCCGGATGCACTCGGCGTCTCCTTACGTGCGAGTAACGTTTGGAAAAGCGCATATCCCACTGGATTCACTGTCCGTATGGCTTTCCGGTGAGGGCGATGCCTTGGACAAGCTGCGTTTCGCGCGGCTTGATATGGCATCAAGTGATCATGTACTGGCACTGGAAGTGCTGGCTGCTATTCGTGCCGGCAGGCAAGAACAGCTGCGACGCTATGTCATGGAAAGACTCCGTCGACCAGAGCCTTCCATCGTGGCGAGGGCCTTGATGGTGGTGGGGCTCTCCGAGCCAAGTGAGTGGGCAATTGAAACGCTGCGTGAATTTGAGTCAGCTCACGGTTTTCTTGGAGGAGCGTATGAGGCCGCCAAGTACGCGATGGATCGGTGCATCTGGGCCAGGCATTGGGCGGGCAAGATGTCCAAAGCACAATCTAAAACCGAGCTTTGGCGATTCGGCACGTTGCTTGCCAAGGTCGTCGACGGCCGATTCCACAGTGATGAGATTTACGGAGATGGCTCCAACGAATTGATTGATCGTTTCGGCCCGACATTCAATGCCGTTCTGCGTCGCCGAACTGAAAAATGGAAAAGCAAACGTGAAAGCAAGCTGTTCGGCATGCGTGCTCCTGAACAATGCTTTCTGGCGTGACGCCTCGATCGCAGCATTTCAGGCTGCATCGATCAGGCAACCTTGGTGGTTCGTGTTGAAGCTGTTGCAGGCGCAGTCAATAACTGCTCCACCATCATCGGGTTTGCACGAACAAATGCCTCAAACACGCTGCCGAGCTGAGCGGAGGGCTTCAGGTTTCGACCGAGGCTGATAGTGGTCGAAACCAGCATGGCGACGGCCTCTCGATTCTCGTCAGGTTCTGCGGCACGCGCTGTCAGGCCTTGGATGTAGCCAGCCCCAGACATGGCGTGTAGAAGTCGATCGGTGAGGTCAGGCAGTCCGTCGGCAAACCACTGATGGTCGTGTCTACCCTGCAAGCGAATCCCTAGTGTTGATCGCTTTTTGCCCCCCTCCCGCTGGCGCTCAATCACGTTAATGAGTTGGTCGATGCAGAGCTGCTCCCACTGAGTCAGAAGATCGATGTGGCGCTCTTTGCATGTAGCGGCTAACGCCCACAGGGGATCAACCAGATCGTTGCTATTAGCGTCGCGTGAAGCCTCGATGAGCTGTTGGCGGAGGAGTTGGAGTGGGGCGTTCATGGCAACCAAAATCAGGAGTTATAGGGCTCGGCTGAAGCAGTCCACAATGATTGGGAGATAGCGTCGAACCTGCTCGCGATCACTTTCCTTCTCATCCTCGGATAGTTCATCGTACGGCATCGAAAACTGGCGCTCCCAATGGTCTGCGAGGGCTGCCGGCAGCACCAGCGAACCATCAGCACCTCGTTCGCACTTGCTGTGCAGATACCGCTGCCAATGTGACCAGCGCTCGTGCTCTGCATTTGCAAGCAGCTCCAGTTCGTTTTCCAAAATCAATTGAATCCGGCTGGCATCCATCTAAATGAGCCCCTCGGCAACGAGTCTGCGGTAGTGCTCGCCAGTGGCAGTTAGCCTCGCCGCTTTGCTGTGAATCGCAGCGTGATACATGTGATCGGCACCTACGGGAACCACTAGGCCCACCCGGTTGTATTTCTGGAGGGTGGCGAAGACGAGCGTATTTGCAAGATCAGCGGATGCATGTTCAGGCTCATACGAGGCATCAAGCTGAAAGATGTGCCCAGGAGATGGAAACAAACGAGCGATCTGCTGCAAATCACCTAGCGGGATCGGTGGTTGAACCTGTCGCAGTGAAACAAACCGTTTGACGTTTGTCTTGAAGACCGGGCGCTGGCTCCAAGAGCCGAGGGACTGGTCGATGTGCGCATAAACGCTGCCCGGTGTCACAAGACCAATCAGGTTTGCTGCCGCGCCGCTCAAGGCATCAACCAACAGGCCTGTAAACACCCCACTACCGTTTTGTTCGGTTGCGTACTGGTCCTTCGTGGAGGCTGTGAGGATGGTGACGCCTTCGGCAATTTCGGCGAGCTGCGTCTTGATGGAATGAGCCCCAGCAATACCGCTGAAGCAGCTATCGAGGATGATGATCCGGTTTCGTGCAGGGCTGCTGTTAGCGAAAGTCAGGATGTCGGCCAACGCAATCCCGTCGTCTCCGGTCTTGCAATCGCCGGCACAGAGGTAGCCGCCCGCAGCGTCGACATATCCGTGTCCTGCGAAGTAGAAAAGGGACACTTCGCCATCGTCTGCAAAGAGCTCTTTGATCGCATCTCGAAGTTCACTGCGCTCGATGATGTCGTTTGGGCCAGTCCCGACAATCAATTTTGGTTGGGGAAAATTGACCGTACCGTCGAAGTTGCGATCAAGCATCTGCTTGACTGCCACCGCGTCATTGACGCAGCCGTGCAGATGCCCGATGTGCTTGTAATGGTTGATGCCAACAATCAGCGCCTTGCGCATTGCCTATCCCTCAGAGCGAGTCGATCCAGTCGGCGATGTTGTCCCAGGTCCAAACCATGGTTTTTACGCCCACGATATTTGTCCGATCTTGCTTGTACGCCCAGATGCCACGAACAGGAACGCCTTCTTCGTTAGCGCACTGAATCTCCCATTTCTGGCCAGTTGATGTGAGCGAGTTCTCGCTGATTATCGCCAGCACGCCAGCAGATCGCCGTATGCGTGTCCGCACGCGGGCTTTCCAGTCCTCGGTGTAGGCCTCTTTGACCGACATATCAATGTACTCAAATGGCGTATCCGTATGCAGAGACTGACCTTTGATCAGATCGCGGACCCGCTCGTCTTCAATTGCGAAGGCAACGAAAACTACTTTCTTGTCAGCCATACGAAAAACTC